>CAYXVO010000078.1:0-9599 GCA_964467875.1 uncultured Pseudomonadales bacterium
GGTTGCGCCCGCTCGAAGTCCTCACGCGCACCGCCCGCCATGATGGACAGACTGGCCTGGGCCGCGCCCACGGTGCCGCACGAGACCGGCGCATCCAGATGCGCGACCTGCCGCGTGGCAAGTGTTTCGCCATGCTGGCGTGCGGTTTGCGGTGGAATCGAACTCATGTCGATCACCAGCGCGCCGGGTTTCAGTGCCGCCAGCACCGCCTCCGCCAACAGGACCTCGCTGACCACCGGTCCGTTTTCCAGCATCAGGATCACCACATCGGCATTGGCCACCGCCTGTGCCGCACTGTCCGCAATCGTAGCCCGGTCCCGCAAAGGTTCTGCCTTGGCCCCTGACCGGTTCCAGACGGTCAGGGTAAAGCCCGCCTTGAGGAGATTCTCCGCCATCGGCCGTCCCATTAAACCTATGCCGAGAAAAGCGATGTGCTGCGTCTTGTTCATAAGGGTTAGATTCCACAAAAAAGTCGTCGTGAGAGTAGCGAGTATCGGGGCCAAAAAAAACCGCCAATCGGCGGTTTTTCAAAGGGTGGCGACATCCGGGAGCACTAGGCCTCCATCAAATGCCGCACCTTCTTCATGGCGTTTTTTTCCAGCTGACGAATGCGCTCAGCCGATACCTGGTACTCAGCGGCCAGTTCATGCAACGTGGCCTTGTCATCGGAGAGCCAGCGCCGTGCCAGAATATCCTTGCTGCGGTCGTCGAGCGTTTCCAGCGCCGAATGCAGACGGCTTGAAGAATCCTCCGACCAGTTCGCCTGTTCCAGCTGGCTGGCTGGATCGTAACGGCGATCCTCCAGGTAATAGACCGGCGCGTGGTAGGCGGTCTCGTCGTCATCGTCGACGCCGGCGTCAAAGGCGGCGTCCTGGGCACTCAGGCGCCCTTCCATCTCCCGCACCACCCGCGGCTCAACGCCGAGATCCTCGGCCACCGCATGCACTTCGTCATTGGTCAGCCAGGCCAGGCGTTTTTTCGCGCTGCGCAGATTGAAAAACAGTTTGCGCTGGGCCTTGGTGGTAGCCACCTTGACGATGCGCCAGTTACGCAGAATGAATTCATGGATTTCGGCTTTGATCCAGTGCACCGCAAAGGACACCAGACGCACCCCGAAGTCGGGATTAAAGCGCTTGACTGCCTTCATCAGCCCCACATTGCCTTCCTGGATCAGGTCAGCCTGCGAGAGACCGTAGCCGGAATAGCTACGCGCAATATGGACGACGAACCGCAGATGGGACATGACCAGGCGACGAGCCGCTTCCAGATCGTCAAAGCGGTACAAACGCTCGGTCAATTCACGCTCTTCCTCGGCGCTCAGGATGGCGATGCCGTTCACCACTTGAATGTAAGCCTCCAGGTTCGCACCTGGTGCCGTTAATTCAAAAGGTTGTAAGCTTTTGCCCATTCGGCATTCTCCACGAGAAACAAATGACATGTTAACAAGTTAGATGCCAATGACGGAAAAAAGTTCTTTTCCGCCAGGGAAGCACCCTCAGGGGCTTCCAAAATCAGTCGCAACTCCCAATGATGGGGATTCTTGTAAAAATTTCAAGGCCACGCTCAAATTCTTCCAAGGCCGCTTCCAGATTCTTGCAGGATTTTCTAATGACGCTGTCGACGCTGGACGGTACCGCTGGCCAGGAGCGAGGCCTGCCAGAGCTCACGATAACAGCGGCACGTTACTCGGGCTCAATGGCATCCAGATGCCGACGCACGGCCACCCAGGCACCGACCCAACCCAGCATCATGCCACTGAACAAAAGAACCAGCGTTGCCTCCAGGCTAAGTCCTGCCAATTCGAACTCCATGAAATAAAGCCGCGCCAATTCCTCCACCGGCACCGACAGCCAGAGCATCCAGAAAAACACCAGGACCCAGGCCAGAATGCCGCCGCCCAGCCCAAACCAAAGGCCGGTATAGAGAAACGGACGCCGCACAAAAGCATCGGTCCCGCCCACCAGCTTGATCACCACGATTTCCTCGCGGCGATTCTCAATATTGAGCCGGATAGTATTGCCCACCACCAGAAATACCGCCGCCGCCAGCATGCCACCCAGCGCCCAGGCCAGACGCTCCACCAGCAGCATCAAGCTGTACAGGCGCTTGACCCAAGCCAGATCCAACTGCGCTCGCTCCACCTGCGCCAGGCTCTGGAGCTCCTTGAGCAGAGCCTCAACCGCCGCGGCCGAGGCCAGGTTGGCGGCCGGCGTGACGACCAGCACCGGGGGTAACGGGTTCTCATCCAGATAATCGATTGCTTCCCCCAATCCTGAATGCTGGCGAAACTCCGTCAGGGCGGCCTGTGGGCTGATGTAGGTCACCTCGGCCACGTCCTGGCGCTGCTGCAGACTCTGTTGCAGGCGATAGGCCTCCGTCTCGGCCACGCGCAAATCCAGGTACAGGGTAATTTTCGGGGTCCCGCTCCAGTGCTGCCCCAACTGCTCGGCGTTGCTCAGCAGGGCAAATAGCCCCGCCGGCAGCGCCAAGGCAATGGCAATGACGGCCCATGTCAGAAGACTACTGAGCGGCCTTTGCAGCAACCGCCGCAGGCTGTCCCGGGCCACTTGCCGATGATGATCGAGGTAGGCATCGACACCTCTCAGATCCACACCCGAGGTCGCCCCCGCACCCGGCGGCTGTCTTGACGCAGGCTGCGGTCTCGACGCGGGCAACTGTTTCGACGCGGGCAACTTAGGCTGCATGCGTTCCTCCATGAATCAGGCGCCCCTGCTCCAACCGGATCACCGGATGGCGCAAGTGCGAGATCAGGGCCAGATCATGGCTGGCAATCAGTATGGTGACACCCACCTGATTGAGCTGCTCGAACAGGTGCATGATGTCTTCCGACAGGTCCGGGTCCAGGTTGCCGGTGGGCTCGTCGGCCAGTAACAGCGGCGGCTTGTTGACGATGGCGCGGGCAATGCCCACCCGCTGCTGCTCGCCGCCGGACAGCACCAGGGGATTGAGGCGCTCTTTCTTCAACAGGCCCACCTTATCCAGTGCGGCCCGCACCCGCCGCCCGATATCCCGTGGTGAGACCCCGGCGATTTCCAGCGGTAACGCCACGTTGTGATAGACGCTACGATCAAACAGTAGGTGATGATTCTGGAACACCACGCCCACGTGGCGCCGGAAATAAGGAATCAGGCGGGCCGGAATCTGGTTGAGGTTCTGTCCGCCGACCAGCACCTGGCCCTGATTTGGCCGCTCCATCAACATGATGAGTTTAAGCAGGGTACTTTTGCCCGCACCCGAGTGCCCGGTCAGAAACATCATCTGACCCCGCTCGATGTGCAGGTTGACCTGGTTGAGGGCTTCAAAGCCTCCGGCGTAGCGTTTACTGACGTTGTCGAGAACGATCATCTGCTGGCAATGCTCGGCTGATTCGGCGCGGGAAACTCAAAACTGATGGCCAGCTTTCAAGCTGGCCATCAGTCTACAACAGGCACAGTCTACAACAGACAAGGCGAGTTCACTGGAAAAAGCCGTCACGAATGTCATCCATGACGTCCTCCGCGCTAGCGGGCGAAGAGCGCGTCCACAAACTCCTGCGCGCTGAATGGGCGCAGGTCATCGATCTGCTCACCAACACCGATGAAGCGGATCGGCAGGCCCAGTTGCTTGGCGATGGCGAAGATGATGCCGCCTTTCGCGGTGCCATCGAGCTTGGTCAGTGTTACGCCGCTGACCCCGACGACCTGCTGGAACAGCTGGGCCTGATTGAGCGCGTTCTGGCCGGTGCCCGCGTCCAGCACCAGCATCACTTCATGGGGCGCGGTCTGGTCGAACTTCTTCATGACCCGCACCACCTTTTCCAGTTCCGCCATCAGGTTGTCCTTGTTCTGCAGGCGTCCGGCGGTATCCGCGATCACCACATCAAAACCACGGGCCTTGGCGGACTGCACCGCATCGAAAATCACCGAGGCACTGTCGGCGCCGGTATGCTGAGCCACCACCGGCACCTGGTTGCGCTCGCCCCAAACCTGCAACTGCTCCACCGCCGCGGCACGGAAGGTATCGCCCGCGGCCAGCATGACCTTCTTGCCCTGCGCCTGAAACCGCTTGGCCAGTTTGCCGATAGTGGTGGTCTTGCCCACCCCGTTGACGCCCACCACCAGGATCACGAACGGATTGTTATCGGCGGTCATTTCCAGGGGCAGGACGCAAGGCGCCAGAATCTTGTTCAGCTCTTCCTTCAGGGCCGCTTGCAGCGCATCCGGATCACGCAACTGGTTGCGTTCGAGCTGATCGGTGATGTGGTCGATGATCTGGGTGGTGGCGGCCATGCCCACATCCGCCGTCAGCAGCAGCGTCTCGATCTCCTCGAGCAGCGCCTTGTCGATGCTCTTGCGCCCGCTGAACAGGCTCGCCAGGTTGTCCGTGAAGTTGGCGCGGGTCCGGTGCAAGCCATCCTTGACCCGCTCAAACAGGCTGCGCGGCACTTCGACCGCCCCGACCACCGGCGATGCCGCCTTGAGCTCCCGTTCGGCCGCTTCTGTCGCCGCCATTTCCCGCGGCGTCGTGACCGCTTCCCGCTGTGCCGTGACAGGTTCCCGCTGCGCTACGCCTGCCTCCCGCTGTGTCAGTGCAGCTTCACGCGGCGCTTCCAGGGCAAAGGGACGAGGCCTGGGCACTCTGGCACGCCGGCCCAGCATATCGACCACGAAGGCTAGTACCAGAACGGCCAGCAGACCGATGAAAATCAAAGACAGAGAGGGTTCCATAGACAAAAAGCTCGACTGATGTGATCACATGGGGTCAGGGTTGCGTGGGGGCTATTCTAAACAGGTTATGACTAAACTTCACGATTAGCCCCGGCCCGTTTGAGAAGCCGGGCGATCCCCCTTAAGATACAGCCCCAATCCCCAAGCTTGCCGAGTCCTCCATGGCCCCGCGTCCCGTCCGTCCCGGCTCAAAACCGGCCCCCCAATCCAGTTTGCGTATCATTGCCGGCCAGTGGCGCGGGCGCCGCCTGCAGTTTCCCGCCATCGACGGACTGCGCCCCACCCCTGACCGGGTGCGGGAGACCCTGTTCAACTGGCTGATGCCAATACTCTCGGGCGCCCGTTGCCTGGACCTGTTCGCGGGCAGCGGAGCGCTTGGCCTGGAAGCCTTGTCACGAGGCGCGACGGCGGCCACCTTTGTCGACCAGTCAACCCAGGTCAAACAGGCCATCCTGGCCAATCTACACCTGTTAGGCTGCGAGCAGGCCCAGGTTTACGCCGCCGACACCCTCAACTGGCTTTTGCATCCGCCCCAGGGCACCGAACCTTACGACCTGGTGTTTCTCGACCCGCCGTTTCGCAAGAATCTGCTAACAGCCTGTGCCGCCCGTCTGGAAGAGCAGTCCTTGCTGCGAGAGCGGGCCTGGATTTATGTAGAAGCGGAACAGGAACTGAAGATCCTGCCAGTGCCGGACAACTGGCGCCTCCACCGCCACAAAATCGCGGGGCAGGTGCAATACGCCCTGTACCAGCGCGACATCCCGGTCAGCTAGACGCAAAAAAGGCGGCTGATGAGCCGCCTTTTTAACCGAATACCGCCTTACGCTTAAGCGGCAGGCTTTAGGGAGTAGCTCTTCAACATCGCCGCGAACTCTTCCAGGTACTGGATGCCACTGGTTTCCGCCTGCTTGCACCACTCCCCGAGGGCGTGAAGCTTGTCCTGGTATTGGACGCCAGGCGAGCGCTTCCAGATCGCCTGCAATTCCTGACTTTTCTCATAGATCAGGCGAATGGTGGCGCTATTTTCCAGCATGGCCTCCACCCGTTGCCGCTCGGCCTGCTTCAGCAGGGCCACTTCCCGTGCCAGCAGCTTCTTCGCGCGGCGATAATGGGAGAGTTTGCCATTGGCCGCTGCCTGGGCTTTTTCCTGCTTCAGCACTGGCAGCAGCACCCGCTTGCGGTAATCCGCCATGATCCGGAAGCGGTTGTTGGCAATAGCCATGACCGTGTCCGCATCGAGCCAGGATTTGCCGGGCACCCGATGGGCGATGGGACCTTTACTCTTGACCTTGGCCAGCCCCAACAGGCTTAAGGTGCGAATCCAGAACCAGCCGATATCGAACTCCCACGCCTTGGCGGACAGTTTCGCGGAATTAGGATAGGTATGATGATTGTTATGCAGCTCCTCGCCACCAATCAGAATTCCCCAGGGCAGGACATTGCGGGCATTGTCCGGGCACTCGAAATTACGATATCCCCAGAAATGGCCGATGCCGTTGATGACACCGGCGGCAAACAGCGGAATCCAGATCATCTGTACCGCCCACACGGTAACGCCCAGCACGCCGAACAGTAGCAGATCGATCGCCGCCATGAGGAACAGCCCCAGGGAGCGATGCTTGCTATAGAGGTTGCGTTCAATCCAATCGTTGGGCGTCCGGTGGCCATAGCGCTCGGCGATTTCCGCCGTGCAGGCTTCCCGATAAAGCTCCGCGCCTTCCCAAAGCACCGGGCTGAGCCCCAGCACCACGGGACTGTGAGGGTCTTCCGCCGTCTCGCATTTAGCGTGGTGCTTGCGGTGAATCGCGGTCCATTCCTTGGTCACCATACCCGTGGTCAACCACAGCCAAAACCGGAAGAAATGCGCGGGAATCGGATGCAGGTCCACCGCGTTATGGGCGGAGTGCCGGTGCAGATACACGGTCACACCGACAATGGTTATATGAGTCAGCACCAGCGTTACCACCAGGATCTGCCAGGGGCTAAGCGCCAGCAAGCCTTCATACCACATGAACGAAACTCCCCCTTGGAGTCAAATCAGATAAACTCTGCAGTTTATGCAGTTCCCCACCCCGCGTATAGTGGCGGGCAATGTTCTTAAACAGAATTAACCAGTTGTTTGGACGCAGTTCACGCCTGTTCCGGTCCTCTGACCAGTTGTAAACTGGAAGACCGCGCTGCACCAGCAGTCATCTCAATCGAGCGGCCACCGGATACCCTAGTTGCTAGGATTTATACAACCATCGACGCCAGAGCATCGACACCAGAGCATCGACCAAGCCGCGTACCCATAGAGCAACGTATCCGCAGAGAAAAAGCACGCAGAGCAAGAGCAAGAGCAAGAGCAAAAGTACCCATGCCGGAATTACCCGAAGTCGAAACCACCCGTCGCGGCATTGTGCCCCATGTCATCGGTCGTCGCGTCAGCGGGATAATTGTGCGAGAACCGCGCCTGCGCTGGCCGGTTCCGTCGGATCTGCCCGAGCTGTTGAGCGGCCAAATGATCGAGACCGTGGAGCGGCGCGGCAAGTATCTCCTGTTGGGCACGGCCGATGGCACCTTGCTCATCCATCTGGGGATGTCCGGCAACCTGCGAATTCTGCGGGAAGCACACCCGGTGCAAAAGCACGATCATGTGGACATCCTGCTCGAGAGCGGCGATGTCCTGCGCTACAACGATCCACGCCGCTTCGGCACCATCTTATGGCTGGAAGCTGAGCCCCTGGCCCACCCACTCCTGCGTAACCTGGGCCCGGAACCCTTGAGCGACGACTTCACCGGTGCCTACCTGTTCCAACGCTCCCGGGGGCGCACCGGCCCCATCAAGAGCTTCATCATGGACAGCCATATCGTGGTCGGCGTGGGGAATATCTACGCCAATGAGTCCCTCTTCCTGAGCGGGATTCACCCCGAGCGCAGCGCCGGGCGTATCGGAGCCGAGCGCTATGAGCGATTGGCAAACCACATCAAGGACGTGCTGCGGCGCTCCATCGAGCAGGGCGGCACGACGTTACGCGACTTCGTCGGGGGTGACGGCAAACCGGGCTACTTTCAGCAAACACTGCTGGTGTATGGCCGCAGCGGCGAGCCCTGCCCTACCTGCAGCAGGGCGCTCAAGGAGACCCGGCTGGGCCAGCGGACGACGGTGTTCTGCACCCACTGCCAGCGCTGAGGCAGAGAATCCGACCACGGACGGCATGGATCCGGCAGCGGATTTTTTGCGGCATCGGTCACTATTTGGTCATCGATTAAAGTGCGCGCGTCGCAACTTTTCCGAGACCTGCTATAGTTTCAGTTAGTCCTTATTTACAAATGCCCTACCTGCAGCCGTGATTCACCCTGGATGGGATTCGCCGTGTAGACGTAGCGCGCTGTTCGCCTATCACGAAAACAAAGAGGTTTTGCATGCAACGCTTGATGTCTCGCTGGGCTTTGACCGTCTTTACCATGTTTTGCCTGAGTGTTCCGGCACTCGGCCACAGCGCCACCGTGCAGGAGACGCCTTCACCACTGGCAATGACCGGTGATGCCTTGTTTGCACGTCCGGTTCTGATCGCAACAACGGTGGTAGGCGCAGCGGTTTACATCGTGTCGCTGCCCTTCTCACTGCTTGGCGGCAATGCCGGCGAAGCGGGTGAAGTGCTGGTTCTGGGACCCGCCAAGGCCGCGTTCTGGCGCTGCCTGGGCTGCGCCCGAGACGGTCGCCGCGAAGATGTGGTTGCCCTGGAAGGCAACGAATAATTCCGAGCTCTTGTGCAATAAAAAACGGCGCCTCTGGCGCCGTTTTACGTTTCAAGCCGATCGCGGATCAATCAACCGAACCAGTTATCTTGCCCGCAGCAGCGCAGGCCAGTCGAACAGAGGGTCCGCCAGGGCATGAAAAAAAGGATTGAGGACTGATTCACGGGTGTTATAAGGCAGCGGCCGGAAATGTTCGTCAACCACCACCCCGCCCGCAGCCTCCAGCACCGCCTGTGCCGCTGCCGTATCCCACTCAGAGGTGGGCGCCAGTCGGGGATACCAGTCCGCCACGCCCTCCGCCAGCATGCACAGCTTGAGCGAACTGCCAACACTCAGACAATCAGCCTGCGCGAAGTGCCGTTCAACACGGGCCAACAACGGCGCCAACAGATCACCACCGTGGCGCCGGCTGGCAACGATCTTCACCCGGCTGCTTCCTGCCAGCGATCGAGTCTTGATTACCTGCCGACCAGACGCGTCCTGACGCCAGGCGCCTTGCCCCCGCACACCACCGTAGAGCACGCCCGTCACCGGCGCATAAACCAGGCCCAGCACCGGCTCACCCTGATCAATCAAGGCGATATTCACCGTGAATTCGCCATTACGACTGATAAACTCCTTGGTCCCATCGAGCGGGTCCACCAGCCAATAGCGGCTCCACTGCCGGCGCTCGGCAAAGGGCGGCAGTGCCGACTCCTCTGACAGCAACGGAATCTCCGGCGTCAACCGCGCCAAATCCGCCGCAATCACCTGGTGGGCCGCCCGGTCAGCCGCCGTCAGAGGCGATTCGTCTGCCTTGGTTTCCACGCTGATCGTGTCCGCGCTCTCGTAGACCGCCATGATGGCCGCCCCGGCATCACGAATCAGACATTCTAGCGGCTCTAGCCAGTCCTCCGGGATCGGCTGTCGATTCAGGGTCATGAGCACTGCCTCCGGTTGCGGCCATTCTTTGCAGCTCGTTATGATAGCGGTTTACCAATGACGAGCCTAACCATGATTGACTGGCGCGAGATTGATACTGTCCTGCTGGATATGGACGGTACCTTGCTGGACTTGTACTTCGACAACTACTTCTGGCTGCAGCACCTGCCCCAGCGCTACGCGGCCCACCACAATCGCCCCCTGGAGCAG
>CAYXVO010000079.1:0-9489 GCA_964467875.1 uncultured Pseudomonadales bacterium
GCCACTGACCACCTCAAGTACAAAAACCACATACGCAAACCAGCCCGGCAAGCCGGCCGACTCAAAGAACGCGGCGGTGCCCGGCAGGGAAAAAACCACAAGCTTAAGGTAAAGGCTATGGGCAAGCAGCACCACCCCCAAAGCCACTCTTAATAGAAAAACACCCTGTAATAGAAAAACATCCTGTTCATTTTGCTTCGTGAGATTCGACATGCTTCAGCTCTCCGATTAACAATTGATCGCGAATTGCGACCCCCAGTTTATGGGTCGTGCCAGGTATCGTGGATTCCCAATCAGTGCAAAGCGTGCTTGCAAAAAAGCGCTATTCAACGGGTTGAACGCGCAGATGGCTACAGGCTGGCCCCGCCACCTGTACCCCGTCGGACAAGCGAAAGGCAGAATAATGTAACGGACAAATAATCCGCCCGTTGCTTTCATCAACTTCACCATGGTCAAGCCTCCCTCCACGATGGGGGCAGTAGCGGGGCACGCGGTAATCACGTCCTGCGTGATGTACCAAAAACCAGTCATCCTCGTTTCCAGCCTCATCCTGTATCGGCTCATCCCACGGATTCATCCGCCACCTCCCGAACAAAAAAGCGCCTCGTGGGCGGCAGAGTGCGCGATTTGTCGACCGCGCCGTCGAATGCCAGCGCAGTGATCCGACTGGCCAGGCGTATGCCATCCCATGCCTTCCCCGCATCCAGTGTCTCGGTGGTGAACATGGCACGTAGCAAGCGCCGTCCCTCCCGCGCGTGAAACAGATCGATATGCCGGTGTTCGGAGTAATAGGCATGAGCCTCAATGCCAAGCCGCTGGCAGGCCCGCTCGTAGCAGTCGAAAAAGTCAGGGATGACGGTTTCCAGGTAGGTGATTGCACCGGCAAAATAGGAAGGGTCGTCCGCTCGCAGCGTCAACCAGAAAAAGAGATTCACGAACTCGAAGCTCGTTGACTCAATGCGTGCCACATAGTGCTCCAACGCGACGGGCATGCCCAATTCGCGGAGCAGCGCCACATAGAGACTGGTATGGGCTCGCCGCAAGTTTCCCGAGCCGAACTCGTCGATCAGAATTCGCAGCATCGGCATTTGCGCCTCCAGGCTGAGGCGAGGCAGCACATAGTAAAAGACCTGTGCTTCGGTCAGGCCATCCACCGCAAACTCCTGCACCAGAACCTGGAATTCGTCCAACGTCATGTGATCGGCAACGTATTCCGCGCTCGGTGGAGGAGCGGCTTTTTCGGCTTCAACCAAGGCGGCGCAGCGGCGCAGCAGATCCTCGACTCCCGTTACCGGTTCAGCATCGCCACATTCCCAAAGACGGGACGCCACCCACTCTTGCTCAAAGTTCAAATAAGACAATCGATGTCCACAGGGATCCTGTATACGTTGCCGGTTGTATAGATAGAGTTCTTGCTGGGTCAGCATGGTGGGGTGCCTCCCTCTACAAGCGCGGCGGAATCGATAACCCCTCGTCTTTTGAGTTCCACTTTGACATGCCGATACCAATCGTCGGCGTCGAGCGAATAGCGCTGGCAGAGCCGATTGACCTCGCTTTGAAAAGCACGATCGGCCGATCTCATTGCCTCCACACATAACCCGGGTTCGAGATTGCTCAGGGAAACGACACAGCCGTCCGCCTCAACGGCGGCTTGCAGGCGACTCTCCCAGCCAACATAGTAGGCCACTCCGCGCCCTTGGAACTCCGCGATGGGCAGGCTACAGCCATCCGCGTCTCCAGAATCCTTAATACCCACTACACGGGGTAAATTGGCTATTTCCAAGAGGGTTTGCAACTCGGTTCGATTCCCGGATAACGCCGACTCGTTATAGATGTAGAGAGCGATTTCCGTGGCGTCATGAACCGCTCGGTAATGAGCAAGGGTGTCAGACTGACTGATATCCGCGCCAAAAGGTGAGGTCAACATACAAGCGGTAGCCCCCAACTCCTGGGCAGCCTGGGCATGGGTCAGGACCTGCTGGGTGGTCGGTTGTTCGATTCCCGCAATCACCACGCGCTTACCGGCATGTCGGAGCGTATAGCACAGCATGTCCCGCCACTGGCGCTCACTCAACTTCCAGCCTTCCCCTGATGTCAGACACGGGATATAGCCTGCGGCGTATGCATGGGTTGATTCAATCAGTCGCGCCACACTTTGCTCGCACACCTGTCCATCGGCATCAAGCGGCGTCACGAGCGGGATCAGAATACCGTTGTTCAACATGCTGCCAATCCTCTTCGGTAACGGTTAGGGACATTGATTGCTGGTAAAGCGTTTCCAATTGCTCGGGAAACCAGGCCCCAGGATCCAGGGCTGCAACGCTGCCAAGGTAAGGTTCTAAGCTCGGTTCGTCTCGTAGGCGGGGGTCTTGGGTATAGAGGCAACCATTGGTTCGAACGACCTGGGCCAACAGCAGCGCTTGGTCCGGGCGCAGCCCCATCTGCCTGAACTCATTCAGACCGACCGCTAGATCCTGGTAGTTATATCCCTGCCGCAGAATCTGCATATCGGAATGCAACCGATCCATGAATGGGTAGTAGCAGTCCTGAAGTGCGCGCGGGTGACGCCAAATGATCGCATCGCACAACCCTACCTGCTCCAGGTTCATCCTGACTTCCCGTCGGAAACAAGTGCGAAAGAACGCCAGGCAGCGTCCACGGATCACCGGGTCGATATGATGCATACCAAGGAACGTCGAGGCATCGATGTAGCAGGGCCGCCTATCCACGATAGACCTCCAGGGCATCCCGCATCAGCATCATCGCCTGGGAGAACATATCGTGATCGCGCGCCAGCGCGATCCGTAAATAACGCTGTCCCCGCTCAGGAGAGTTCCAGAAGAAATACTTCCCGGGCAGCACGTAGATTTGATGAGTTAGTAAATAGGCCTGCAAGTCATCCGCGCTGACGGTGGGATCGGTAATCTCAAACCAGGCCACGCTGGTGCGAACCATGGGCTCGCAATAGGACAGCAAACCGCCATTGAGATGATCCCTGGCACAACGGCGGTTAACGTCAAGAACCTCTCTCACGGAAGCGAAATGATCGAGACCACTGTCCTGCACATACTGCGCCACAACGTTGAGGATAAAGGGAGAGACATTCAGCAATACGCTGGTCACGATACTATAAATTTCTTCATTTAAATCGCGGCTAGCCATGATTGTGGCGCACTTGGCATCCTGCAGCGGCCAGGTTTTACCCGTATCCTCCATGGCGATGTAGCTGACGCTGGAGCTTTCGAGAACCTCATACAGGTCATACCGCTGCCGACCGTCCGTCAACAGAAAGGCGGCAAAACAGAGATCGAGTATCAGAATCTTCTTATGGTCGCGGCAGAATCTCACGACTTCATTGAAGGTATCCAAGCCAGAATCGAACAGGCTGAACCCGGTAGGATTATTGGGGTCCACGAGAGTCAGCGCATCCAGATCTGCGGCGTGCCGCAGTAGATTCGCATACACCTGGGAAGGATCGGCGAAGAGCACCTCGTCCAATGGGCTCATCGGAATCTGCATATGCTTCATGAGGTCGTGCAGGTTGTCGAAACAAGGCTCAATCAGCCCCACTCGCATGCGCTTTTTCATGAGATAGGTTGCCGTGATATGCATGCCGATGGATGCGGCATACACCAGGTAAATCTCATGTTTTCGATCAAGGGCGGCATGTTGTCCATGAAAGCGGTAGAACGTCTCAATAAACTCCTGCTCGCTCTGATACTGAGTCATGGATTCCGCCCGATACCAGAGTTCCGGCAAGGCCTCCACAATCCGCTGCTGACTCTCGCTCTGACTTTGATGGGTATGGGCATCGGCCAGATTGAACCGCGTCTTCAGTGCCTCAATCTCATGCTGGGTAATATCCTCCTTCACTACATTGTCTGTTACGGCATAAAGAACATCGTCATTAGTTAAACGCGTAATGGCCGCCATCTCAGTGGACATATCCTTATCCTCTTGGTTGGAAACGGATGGGTTGGTAATGACTAGGTTGATAATGAGCTGAGTAGCTTTGCTCCCGCGGCCCGGCCAACCCTGGGATGGCCGGGTACGATCCTCTGGAAGGCGTCAGGGTTGAATGACAACTTGTTCCATCATCCCGTGGTCACCATGGTCCAGAATGTGGCAGTGCATGACGAAGGCACCGGTAAAGTCGGCATATCGCATGCGAAGCTCCTTGGTCGTACCCGCCTCGTCATTAGGATCTCGCTGCGGGACGTTGAGGGTGTCTTTCCAGTAGCGGTCGACAATATTGCCATTGGCATCACGTTCGATAACCTCGAACGCATTGACATGAATGTGAAATGGATGATGCGAGAAGGCTGAGGAAACGTACCAGGTCTGGGCCTGGCCCAGCTTGAGAACGCGAGGCTGGGACGGGTCGTGGGGCTTGCCATTGATCAGGCCAACCCAGGGACTGACACTGACATCGATATCGAACTGGACCTTTTGCGCGGTAGGCGCCAACTCCCCGTCTGCAATTGATTTCGGCCGTTGCAACTTCCGCAGTTCGTGATTGGAGGGAAATGCCATGATGCGCGGGCTCCCCTCAACGACAACCCGCGCCATAATACTGTTGGCATGGGTGTCCAGTTTGAATTCGGCATCACCTCGTCGTTCGTCACAATACTGATCGGGCAGGCGTTCCGTCGCATGTGGGTCCAACGAGTCGACCAGATAGTACAGCCCTCGCTTCAGCGCCCTGACCGCAACATCACCACGGTTTCCCGGGGCTAGAAAAACACCCCGGTCGTCCTGCACCCGTTTGCCGGTGAACGGAATGCCATCGGCCGCCAGCTGAACCAGGGGAATCGCCTCTCCACCACAGGCCGGCACCAAACGTAGGTTCAGAAGCTTACGCACACCCGCGTGGACAAATCGCCAGAGTTCAACCTCGCCGGGCTGCAATCGTATTTCCGGCATCACCGCGCCGTTCAGGGAAATATGCCAGCCGCGCTGGGCCGCCTGGTCATCCCACGCCGTGGGTGCGAAGGTGTCGTTATTCTCAATCCGGCCCTGCTCGTTGAAGGCAATTTCCTGCAGCAGAATGACCCGCTGATCGCGCTGTTTCAGGCGGGGAGTCCGGTCATAGTCGCCCCTTATAATAAGAGCACCCGCCATGCCACTACCGACCTGGACCGACGTCGCTCCGTGGACATGAGAATGGTACCAGTAGGTTCCGGCGGGATGGTCCTCGGGAATCTTGATTTCGTAGTCAAATGCCTCACCATGGCCCAACTGAATAAAAACGTTATCGCTGTTGCCGGTGGGATCGACATGCAGACCATGGGTATGAAGATTGGTCGTGTTGAAGTTGTGGGGCATATTGTGATTACAGTGACCATGATCGCAGTGCGGTGGATGCTGCTCCGCCGGCAGGGTATTGGTCATGCGTATCTTGAGTGTGTCGCCGGGTGACGCAACCAGCGTGGGCCCCACGATTTGGCCGTTATAACTGCGCAAGTAGAGATTTTCGGTAACAGACTCTCCTTGGCGCCAGGTTGTGAATCGGTGCTTGGCATAACCGACCTGAAGCTGCGCCTGCAGTTCGTTGGTCTTTCGATTGGAAAATATCTTAGGAGCCTCCGGCAAGGGTAAATGCCGATAGTTAGCAGGCATGGCAAAATGCGTAGGCTTCATGTGCCGCTGTTTCTGAACGGCTGCGGGAAACAACGGTTGCAGAACTCCCATCTCAGTGTCCGTGACCAGGCGTCCCACATCCTCCGCGGCCGCCTGCAATGCCATGACTGTCAACCAGCAGCACAACGCCACCCGTCCAATATGCCTCATTGATAAACGCTCCCTGTTTAGCCGCTTGTCCTTACCCTATCCACCAACGTCTGGAAATCCGCATCCGGAACGTTTCAATCGTCCGAAGCAGACAATCCAGCCAACGCTCCGATGATCGTGATGGGAATGGCTTCATTAGACACCGACATAGGTGGCAAGAATGTGACGAACAACTGGCAAAATATGCAAATGGCGATTGCAGGATATGGCGAGGAAAGAGGACATCGAAGGATTGGGCTAAGCACCACTCAAGTGTCAACCGGCCGAAGTCGATGCCAAAGCTCATGTCCAGACCCGTGGCACGGGTCTGGTAGCGGATACGTTTGAACCGTATTGAGGTAACGTGGCGCTGAGGGAACTTAACCGACTTCAATCAACTGCACCGATCCATCCTCGTTCTGCTCCACCATGTGCCCTCTCGGCTCTTCCAGAAACTGCACGGCGACGAAACAGAGCACGGCGCTGGCAGCGATCACCATGAAAAAGCTGCTGGCATCGACGAACGACAATACCGTCAGGAACACCACCCCACCGACGTTGCCGTAGGCGCCGGTCATGCCGGCGATCTGGCCGGTCATGCGACGCTTGATCAAGGGCACCACGGCGAACACCGCGCCACACCCCGCCTGCACGAACAGGGAGCAGGCCACCGTCACCAGTACCGCCAGCGGCAGCGCCCAGGAACTGTCGATCTGGCTCATGGCCAGGTAGCCAACCGCCACACCCGCCATCACTACCGACAGGATCCGCTTACGGCCGAAGCGGTCGGAACACCAGCCGCCGCCAGGGCGCGCAAACAGGTTCGCCACCGCGAAGCTGGAGGCAAACAGACCCGCCAGGATCGGGCTCAACTCAAAGGTATCCATGAAGAACAGCGGCAACATGGACACCACCGCCAGCTCCGAGCCGAACGTCACCAGATACGACAGGTTGAGAATGGCCACCTGCTTGAACTTGTACTGATGGATCTGCGGCACGCCCTTGCGCAGGTGCTCCCGATTCACCTGCACGATCTTGTAGAACTGGTACACCAGCAGCGCGGTCAGCACGATGGCGAACAGGGTGACGCCGAATGGTTCCAACAACCCCACACCGGCTGGCGACAATTTCCAGAGCAGCACCGCCAGGGCCAGGAACATGGGGATGTTCATGATCAGGTAAAAATAGAAATCCGCCCGGCTGGTCACTTCCAGGCCACCGGACTTCTTGGGTTTGAAATAGGTCGCGCCTTCCGGCGTGTTGCGGATGGTCCGGTAGAAATACAGCCCATACACCAAGGTCGTGATACCGACACACACCAGTGCATAACGCCAGCCATCGACACCGCCGAACGCCACAGCCAAGGTCGGCAGCACCATGGCTGTGGCGGCCGCACCGAAGTTGCCCCAACCGCCATAGATGCCTTCCGCCAGGCCCAGATGGCGCGCCGGAAACCATTCGCTGACCAGGCGGATGCCGATCACGAAGCCCGCGCCGACAAAGCCCAGCAGGAAGCGAAACAGCGCGAGCTGTTCATAGGAGCTGGCAAAGGCGAAGCCGAAGGCGAAAAAGGAGGACACCACCAGCAACATGCTGTAGATGGCGCGCGGGCCGAACTTGTCCACCAGCACGCCCACCAGAATGCGGGCCGGAATGGTCAACGCCACGTTGAGAATCAGCAAGGCCTTGATCTCGGCATCCGTCAGCGCCAGCCCCTGCTTGATGAACGGCATCAAGGGTGCGTGGCTGAACCAGGCAACAAACGAAAGAAAGAAGGCAAACCAGGTGATATGCAGGGTCCGGATCTTCGGGTCCCTGATATTAAAGAGATTGAGGCGATCAGTAGCCATGCCGTAGCTCCAGTAAGTGAATGAGGTATGAAATCCGTTACCGGGCCGCCTAACGCAAGGCTAATGCCACAAACATTAACTTTTTAAATTTCATTCAGTTACCTGACAAACCAGCACGCATTGCACGCCAATCGCGCACCAGCGGAAAGCAGCCTTGCACCCTCATGTATCACCACCAACCCACGCACCAGATTGGACGCCCTAGCCCAGTGCGCCATGCCTCATCATCGCGCGCCATGAGCAACCAGCGTGTCCTGCCAGGGAGGTTCATTACGTCATTTTTCACCTAACTTTCAGATACCTATCGGCGTAAACAAGCCACTGGCACAGGCTTTGCTATTGCCCTCGGTGAAACTCGCGGAAATGGAACGGTTGGCAGGAGAGCGCTCATGAAGAAGAAGCTGGTGGTGGTTGGAAACGGCATGGCAGGCATGCGCACGGTCGAAGAACTGCTGAAGATCGCCCCAGACCTCTACGACATCACCGTGTTCGGCGCCGAGCCCTACGGCAACTACAACCGCATCATGCTCTCGCCCGTGCTGTGCGGAGAAAAGACCATTCCCGAGATCATGCTCAACGACCGCGACTGGTACGCGCAGCACGGCATCACCCTCAATGCCGGCCCGGACAAACAAGTGGTGCGCATCGACCGCCGCCAGCGCCGGGTCTATGCCCAGGACGGCACCGAGGCCCAGTACGACCGCCTGCTGCTGGCCACCGGCTCGCATCCCTTTATGATTCCTGTGCCGGGCCACGAGCTCGAAGGCGTCATCGCCTTTCGGGATATCGCCGACGTGGAAACCATGTTGGCGAAGGCGCGCAGTCACAGCCGCGCCGTGGTGATCGGCGGCGGCCTGCTCGGCCTGGAAGCCGCCAACGGCCTGCGGCAACAGGGCATGCAAGTAACGGTGGTGCACAACGCACCCGTGCTGATGAACCGACAATTGGATTCCACCGCCAGTCAGCTGTTGCGGGAATCACTGGAAGCCCGCGGCCTGCGCTTCAAGATGGCAGCCTCCACCGCCGCGATACTGAATGACGGCAACGGCCATTGCCGCGCCCTCACCTTTGCCGATGGCGAGGAAGTCGCCACCGACCTGGTGGTCATGGCCGTGGGTATCCGCCCCAACATTGAATTGGCCCAGGCCTGCGGCCTTTATTGCGAGCGCGGCATTCTGGTCAACGACACCCTGCAGACCTTCGACCCCGCCATTTACGCCATTGGCGAATGTGTGCAGCACCGGGGCGAATTGTTCGGGCTGGTGGCGCCGATCTGGGATCAGGCCAAGGTCTGCGCCAATCACCTGGCCAGCCTCGGGCTCGGCATCTACCAACACCAGATCACCGCCACCAAGCTCAAGGTCACCGGCATCGACCTGTTTTCCGCCGGGGTGTTTGAGCCGGCCCCGGACTGCGAGGAAATCATCCTCAAAAATCCCAAGCGCGGCATCTACAAAAAAGTGGTGCTCAAGGACAACCGGGTGCTGGGCGCCGTGCTCTATGGCGACACCCGCGATGGCGCCTGGTATTTCCAGCTCATGAAGGATCAGACGCCCATCGATGGATTTCGTGACGCGCTGCTGTTCGGCCAGGCCTCGTTGCCGCACGCCGAACCCACTGAGTCCGGGGCCATCGCGGCATGACGACAGCCATGAACGCCCAGATCACCGACGCGCCCGCAGCCGCCCCGTCATCAAACATTCACACCACCTGCGCATACTGCGGCGTTGGTTGTGGCATTACCGCCACCCTGAACGACACCGCCCAGCGGCGTGTGCGGATTCAGGGTGACCAGGCGCATCCGGCCAACTTCGGCCGGCTCTGCTCCAAAGGCACCGCCCTGGGGGATACCCTGGGGCTGCGCGAACGC
>CAYXVO010000080.1:0-1461 GCA_964467875.1 uncultured Pseudomonadales bacterium
TCCGCCAGCAGGCCCAGGTCGTTGCGCAGGCTGAGCAGGCGCTCGAACAGCTGTTCCGCGTCCTGTTGGCGGCCCAGCATGATATAGGCATCGGCGAGCCAGAAACTGCAGGCGAGGAAGACGCCTTCATCGCCGGGCAGACCATCGGGTGTGTCTTCGGCGCGGTAGCGTAGCACCAGGCCATCCTCCATCAATCCCCGCTCGATGGCCTCGACGGTGGCGACAAAGCGGGGATCCTGGGCGGGCAGAAAGCCCACTTCCGCCATCAGCAGGAGCGAGGCGTCCAGCGCGGTGCCGCCATAGTATTGGACGAACGTCTGCTTCTCGTCGTTCCAGCCCTTCTCGCAGATATCGCGGTGAATGCGGTCGCGGATGTCTCGCCAGCGTTCCACCGGGCCATCCAGGCCATATTCCTCCACCGCCTTGATGCCCCGATCGAAGGCGACCCAGCACATGAGGCGGGAATGGGTGAAGTGGCGGCGTCCGCCCCGTACTTCCCAGATGCCTTCGTCAGGCTGATCCCAGTCTGATTCAAGGCGATGCAGAATGGTTTTCTGCAGCCGCCAGGAATGTTCATTACGCTCGAGGTGAAACTTGCGGGCGGCGTGCAGGGTATCCATGAGCTCGCCCGGCACGTCGAGCTGAACCTGATCGTAGGCGGCGTTGCCGACGCGCACCGGCAGGCTGTTTTCGTAGCCCGGCAGCCAGGGCAGCTCGAACTCGGTCAGACGCCGCTCGCCACTTAAGCCATACATGATCTGTATTTGGCGCGGGTCGCCGGCGACGGCGCGCAGCAGCCATTCCCGCCAGGCATGGGCTTCGTCGCGAAAGCCGGAGTTGAGCAGGGCGTAGAGCACCAGGGTCGAGTCCCGGAGCCAGCAGAAGCGATAGTCCCAGTTCCGCACCCCACCCAGGTGCTCCGGCAGCGAGGTGGTGGGCGCGGCGACGATACCGCCGGTCGGCTTGAAAATCAGGGTCTTGAGGGTGATCAGCGAACGCAGCACGGCATCGTGCCAGGGGTGGCCGGCGTCACGTTCGAATTGGCAGGGATTGGCCCAGGCCTGCCAGCGTTCGATGGTGTGCTCCAAGCGTTCTTCCGGATGTTCTGGGTTGGGTGCCGGCCAATGGGATGGCTGATAGACCAGCGTGAAGGGTATGACGGCACCG
Source organism: uncultured Pseudomonadales bacterium (assembly GCA_964467875.1). Classification (GTDB taxonomy): domain Bacteria; phylum Pseudomonadota; class Gammaproteobacteria; order Pseudomonadales; family Oleiphilaceae; genus JAEZAA01. Next base: position 1,168 of record CAYXVO010000080.1, read on the forward strand.
GCGCCCACCTTGAAGTCGGCGGCGGTGGTGAAGTCCTCGCCGTGCAGCTTGATGGGCGTATGAAGGTAGACGCCATCGGGACCGGCCACGGCGCTCAGGCCATAGTCGCGGCGCCGTACCCAGGGCACGATCTTGCCGTAGCCAAACCGCAGGATCAGTTCCAGGTGCATGGGCACGTGCCCTACATCGCCGCGCACCAGACGAATCACATCCACGGTCGACTCATCGTCGGTGATGGGCATGAAGTCGATCAGGGTCACCTGCCCTTCGGCGGTCTCGAAGGTGGTTTCGAGG
>CAYXVO010000080.1:1471-5754 GCA_964467875.1 uncultured Pseudomonadales bacterium
CGGTGCCGGGGTGATAGCGACGGCTGGTCCGCGTGACCTCGCACGCGGGCCGGATTTGCCAACGGCCATGTTCGTTCCCGCCCAACAAGGCGGCAAAGCAGGCATCGCTGTCGAAGCGGGGCAGGCACAACCAGTCGATGGAGCCATCGCGTCCTACCAGCGCGCCGCTGATCATGTTGCCGATGAATCCGTAGTCTTCAATCGGTTTGCTCATGTCCTGCCTCTTGTTCTGGTTCGTGGCACGCTCAGCCCCCTTGCCGCAGGCTCAGCCATTGCCGCGAAAGCCCGGATAGAGTGCCATGCCGCCATCCACGAACAGGGTGGTGCCGACGACGTAGTCCGACAGATCGGAGGCCAGCCAAAGCGCGGCCTGCGCCACGTCGGCCGGATCGCCGATGCGGCCGTAGGGAATGAGCTTCAGCAGTTGCGTCAGGGACGCTTCAGTGTCCCAGGCATCTCGGTTAATCGGGGTCTGGATGGCACCAGGAGCGATGGCATTGACCCGGATATGCTGCTGCGACAGTTCCTGGGCCAAGGACTGCATGAGCAGCATGACGCCGCCCTTGGAGGCGGCATAGTTGGTCTCGAAGGCCCAGGGAATCACCTGGTGTACCGAGCTCATGCAGATGATCTTGCCCAGCGCGCAGGACAGTTCAGGCTGCATACCCCGACGCTGGAATTCCCGTACCGCCGAGCGGGCGCAGAGGAATTGGCCGGTCAGGTTGATATCGATCACCCGCCGCCATTGCGCCAGGGTCATGTCGGCAAAGGGTGCGCCGTCCTGAATGCCGGCGTTGTTGATGAGGATATGGACCGTGCCGAACTCGCGCCGGGCCGCCTCGAACAGGGCTGCGACCTCCTCCTCGCGACTGACATCGGCGGCCACCGCCAGGGCACGCCCGCCTTCCTGATCGATGGTCGCCACCAGGGCGCCGGCCTCGCTGGCATTAGAGGGCAGGTGATTGACGACCACATTGGCGCCGGCCTGTCCCAGCGCCAGTGCGCAGGCTCGTCCTAATCCAGAGCTGGCGCCGGTGACGATGGCGACTTGTTCGTTCAGGCCCAGGTCGGGCATCTGGGGGAGATTGGCGGGCATGGGCATGGCAGGTCCCTTTCATACGCTTCACATAACCTAAAGTAGCGGGGGCTAGAGGACAAAACCCCTCGCATCCGGCGGGCATGGCACACCGGTATCCTCATTAAACGCGCTTAGGGTACTATCGCGGCACCGGGTTACTATCGCGGCACCGGGTTACTATCGCGGCACCGGGTTGCCTGATCCGGCGTGGCAATCGATGTCTAATCTGTGGTGAGCAAGGAGTCTTGGGTGACGGCACGCGCATCGGATTTGGGGTCTGTACCCGGCAAGCCTGTCGGTGGCTTGCTCTCACCTGAGAGCATCATTCTGCTGGCCAGCCTCTACTGTGCCCAAGGCTTGCCCTCGGGATTGCTGGCCCATGCGCTCCCGGCCCTGATGCGCCAGCAGGGCGTGTCTCTGGAAGTGATTGGTCTGCTCAAGCTGCTGGCCCTGCCCTGGGTTCTGAAGGTGCTCTGGGCGCCTTGGGTGGATCGCCTGGCGTCGGCGCGGCTGGGCCATCGGCGCGGTTGGATTTTGCCATTGCAGGCGCTGGTGGTAGGACTGCTGGCACTGATTGCCCTGCAGACACCGACCATGCTGTTCAATGATGCGCTCTGGTGTCTGCTGTTGCTGGTCCTGCTGATCAACCTGGCGGCCGCCACCCAGGACGTTGCCACCGATGGTCTGGCGGTCACCCTGGTGCCGCCGCGCTGGCGCGGACTGGGCAACAGCCTGCAGGTGGGTGGCTACAAGGTGGGCATGGTGCTGAGCGGCAGTGTGCTGCTGGTTTTGATCGACCAGATTGGCTGGGCGCCCGGGATTGGTGGCCTGGCGCTGTTGGTGGCACTGCTGACCCTGCCGATCTTTCGCTTTCGGGAATCCTCCGCCACGCCTGCGCCGGCCATCGGGAAGGAGCCTGCGGGCCTGGGGCTGATCTGGCACAGTTATCGGGATTTCCTGCAGCGCCCCGGCATCCTGCCCTGGCTGCTGGTGGTACTGACTTTCAAGCTGGGTGATGCCTTGGGCTCGCCCATGATCAAACCCATGCTGGTGGATCAGGGCTGGTCGCTGACGGCGATCGGCAGTTTGACGCTGGTGGCCAGCCTCGCTGGCATCGGTGGAGCCTTGGTCGGCGGGCTCGCGTATGCCTGGCTGGGTGCCAAGCGCTCGCTTTTGCTGTTCGGTCTGCTGCAGGCGCTGGGGCTGGCGGCCTGGGTTCTGGTCGCCGGCACCGGAGCGCCGGTTGCCGGAACCTACGCCGTGGCCCTGTTTGAACAAGTGGCCGACGGCATGTCTACCGTGGCGTTGTTTGCCGTGATGATGAACCAGTGCCGCCCCGGTCACGAAGGGGCCGATTACACGGTGCAGGCCTGCGCCCAGGTGTTACTGGGTGGCCTGGTTGGAGGCGTGAGTGGCTTCAGCACCGCGCTGCTGGGCTATGGCGGGCATTTCATCGGCGCCGGTCTGCTGGCACTGGCGGCGCTGACCTGGGTGTGGCTGTATTTTCGGCGTGTCGACTCCGCTCAGGGGCAGGGGCAGGGGCATGGAAAAAGCAGGCCGGTCGTCTAGATCCACTTGTTCTTGCGGAAGAAAATCAGCAATCCAACCGTGACCAGGACCATCAATCCCCACACCAGCGGATAGCCGTAATACCAGTGCAGTTCCGGCATGGCCCAGGGGCTATTGGGGTGCTCGAAGTTCATGCCATAGACACCCACGATGAATGTCAGCGGAATGAAGATGGTGGCGATGATGGTCAGCACCCGCATGGTCTCGTTGGTGCGGTTGCTGATGCTGGAGAGATAGACGTCGAGCATGCCGCGCGTCATGTCGCGGTAGGTGGTGATGGTTTCCATGATGTGGATGCAGTGATCATAGCAATCCCGCAGGTAGAGTCGGGTCTCGTCCAGGATCGGGATATCGGCGTTGCTGGTCAGCTGGCTCATGATCTCGCGGTGCGGCGCCAGTGCCCGGCGCAGGATCAGCAACTCGCGGCGCATCTGGTGGAGACGGTTGAGGCTGGCCTTGCTGGGGTGTTCAAGGATCGCGGTTTCCAACGATTCCAGGCGCTCGCCCAGCTCTTCCAGCAAGGGAAAGCCCTGGTCGATCACCAGGTCCACCAGCGCGTAGAGCAGGTAATCGGAGCCCCGCATCCGGAATCGTCCCACCGGGCCCCGCAGGCGTTTGCGAATGACTTCGAACGGGTCCTGGGCGCCGTGATGAAAGCTGATGACGTAGCCTTCGGCAAAGAACAGGCTGACCTGGGTGGTGGCGATGCGCTCGCCGTCCAGGTGGGGCAGGGTCAGGATGATAAAGCTCTGGTCTTCGTAGGCCTCGATCTTGGAGCGCTGGCCGATATTCTGCACGTCTTCCAGCGCCAGCTGATGCAGCCCGAACATGTCGCCCAGCTTGTCCAGCGTCTCCTGATCCACCTCGCCCTGCACATGAATCCAGGTGACGGATTGGTTCGCCAGAAACGGCTTGCAAGCCTCTGCCGTTAAGCCCGGCAGCTCGACGTATTCGTCGGCGGTGTAATCGATCAGATGCAGCAGGGGGCCTTGAGCCCCCGCGCGATGCGCCCGCAGAGTGCCGGGTGCGGTACCGGGTGGATGATAGCTTTTGCGAAAGTACGTCATGAGAACCCGCCCAGCGTCAGCACCGCCGAATCACCGGCGGCCTGGCGAGTAGGGTTGGGCAACCTGGTTCCAGGGTTGCGGTAACGGTTGCTGCAGCAGCTGTTCCATGGTCTCCGCCATGGGTAATGCGGCTTCCGGTGCAGATTCCGATGCGACATCCGATACGACCGGCTCGGCCTGTGCGGGCGGTTCCAGAGCAACCGGCGTTGCCTGCTCCGGTTCGGTGGTGGTTAGCGGCGGTTGGGCCAGCAACTGCTCCATGGTCTCGGGCTCGCTCGGGAGCGGGCTCTCGCTGGCAGCCAGCTCATCGGTATCTGCATCTGCATCTGCATTTACATCGACATCGGGCATGGGTGCGTCCGCCAGGGCATCCGCGGGCAGTGCCTCGATGGGGACGGCCTGAATTTGCAGCACCGGCAGGGGTGGTGCGGCCTGGGCGTTGCGTTGCAGGGCCTCGTCTTCCTTGGCTTTGCGCAGCGTTACCTGCAGCGTGCTACAGGCCTGGGTGGCCTGGGTCAGCTGGTCGAGCCGTTCCTGATCCAGGTTCATGCGCTTTTGATGATAGGCAC
>CAYXVO010000080.1:5764-9417 GCA_964467875.1 uncultured Pseudomonadales bacterium
CACGCGCCCGGTGCAGCTTGCGGTAGAAATAACGGAACTGCTCCTCGTTATACTCCCGCTCCCGCTGGCGCTTGATCTGATCGACAAAGCCACCGTCGGTGGTGATCTTGATCGGGGTGGCCGGCTTGGGGGGGGCGGATGTGTACTGCGAGTTGCCGCCGGTGCGACGCACTTCTTTTTCGTAGAAATTCAGTTCCCGTTCCAGGTAGCGATGGCGTTGCTGCCAACGGTATTGCTCGGATTCAATTAGTTCCCGCACCTGGTCTTGCTGCCGGTCGATGACCTGGCGCTGCTGGGCAAAGGATGTTTTCACCAGGGCTGGGTCACGGCATTCGGGCGCGGCCTGGGCAAGCAGGGCCTGGGCCTCGGCGGGGAGCCGGACCATCTGCGGGGGCGGTGGCGTGACGGTCTCGGTCAGGGCGCAGCCAGTTCCGGCCACGGCCATGGCGAGTATCAGCGCCGAAAAAATCGGTTTCATGTGTCATTCTCCTGCACAAGGACCATCCTAGCCCTTGCTTCTGCCGTCGTCGCTACTACGGGGCCGACGATAGCGTGGCGGTGTCTGGTGCTGTTTTCAAGTGTATTCAGGGCGCTTTCACGCGTATGTGGGGTGCTATCCGGGTAATTACAGATCTTTCCGTGGATTTGAGCAAGCCCGGAGGCCAACTGCAATCGAAAAAACGTAACGCCCGGCTCCAATGGGTTACGCTCTGTTGCGGCTAACTTTGGCTATCATGAGGTGATTCCCCAGGACAGGTGTTTTATGTCGCACAACCATGAGCTTTTGGTTCCAGAGCCACCCGCCAATCGTCGGCACCTGCTCAAGTATGCTTGGCTCTCGATCCTGGCGGCGGTGACCACCATCGCCCTGAAAACGACGGCCTACGCGCTGACCGACTCGGTGGGCCTGCTGTCGGACGCCATGGAGTCGCTGGTTAACCTGGCGGCGGCGTTGATGGCGCTTTGGGTGTTGGTGGTGGCGGCACGGCCGGCGGACGAATCCCATCATTATGGGCACTCCAAGGCCGAGTACTTCTCCAGCGGGGTTGAAGGTGCCCTGATTTTGGTGGCGGCGAGCGCCATTGCCGTCGCCGCCATCGATCGCCTGCTGCATCCACAGCCCCTGGATCAGATCGGCGTGGGCTTGATTATCTCGGTGCTGGCGGCGCTGATCAATGGAGTGGTTGCCTGGATCCTGCTGCGGGCGGGGCGCCAGTTCGACTCCGTCACCCTGCAGGCCGACGGTCACCATTTAATGACGGATGTCTGGACCTCGGCCGGCGTGGTGCTGGGCGTGGGACTGGTGGGCCTGACCGGCTGGCAGATTCTGGATCCGCTGATTGCCCTGGCGGTAGCGGCCAACATTCTCTGGGTGGGCGGCCGGTTGTTCTACAACGCGGTGGAGGGCCTGATGGATGCGTCGCTGCCGCCGGATGAAGCACGCGTGGTGCTGTCGATCCTGGAGAGCTACCGCCTCCGGCATCCCGAAATCGGCTTTCATGCCCTGCGCACCCGGCGCGCCGCCGCCCGTCGCTTTGTGTCGATACATGTGCTGGTGCCGGGCCATTGGAGCGTGAAGCGGGGCCACGATATCGCCCATGACATCGAGTGCGAGATTCAGGAGCAGATAGTGGGCGCCAGTGTCATCACCCATCTGGAGCCGATCGATGACCCCCTGTCCTATGAAGATGTGGACATTGATCGGCATCTGCTGCCGGGTGGCCAGTAGCACGGGTCACCCGATGGGCCGGCATGGCGTGAGGATTAATCCGCCACCCGCACCACCACCTTGCCCTTGACCTGACGGTTGATCAGCACCCGCATGGCCTCGGCGCTTTGCGCCAGGGGAAAGGTTGCCGAGATCAGCGGCTTGAGCTTGCCGTCCAGAAACAACTGCAGCAGCTCCTGATTGTTCTCCTGGCTGACCTGAGCCTCGCGCATGGTGAAGGTGCCCCAGAACACGCCCAGCAAGGCATAGCCCTTGACCAGCGGCAGATTGGCTGGCAGCGACGGAATCCGCCCGCTGGCGAAGCCCACCACCAGGTAACGGCCGTTCCAGGCCATCAGGCGTGAGGCTTCATCGAACAGATCGCCGCCCACCGGATCGTAAACCGCATCGACCCCGGCACTGCGGGTCAGGGTCTTGACCCGCTCCCGTAGCGATTCCTCGTTGTAATTGATGAGTTCATCGGCGCCATGGGCCTTGGCGATTGCCAGCTTTTCGGCGGAACTGGCGGCGGCGATAACGCGCGCGCCCATGGCCTTGCCCAGCTCCACCGCCGCCAGCCCCACGCCCCCGGCGGCGCCCAGCACCAAAAGGGTTTCACCCGGTTGCAGCCGGGCCCGTTGCTTCAGGGCATGGTAGGAGGTGCCATAGGTCAGCAGGAAGCCGGCTGCGGTTTCAAAATCCATGGCATCGGGAATGGGCAGTGCGGCCGCCGCCGGCACCACCATTTCCTCGGCCAGCCCGCCGCACAGCGACACCGCCAGCACCCGGTCACCCACGGCCAGGTCGGTGACGCCGTCCGCCACTTCGGTGATGACACCGGAGACTTCCGCACCCGGCGCGAACGGCATGGGCGGCTGCGCCTGGTACTTGCCCTCGATGATCAGGGTGTCGGGAAAGTTGATGCCACAGGCTTTCACCGCGATGCGTACCTGGCCTTTTCGGAGTTTGGGCGCTTCAATCTCCTCCAGCACCAGGCTTTCGGGCGGTCCGTATTCTTTGCAGAGCATGGCTTTCATCGGTGTCTCCTGTGAGGCATGGCGAATAAGTGAAGCATGGCTAATAAGTGAAGCATGGCGAATAAGTAGGGCATGGCGAATAAGTAAGGCATGACAGATAGACGCGACAGCATAGAGCAGATCGAATCATTCGCTAAATGGATAATCTGCATGGCGCATTATGCGCGAGATGAATATGCGCGAGATGAATATGCGCGAGATGAATATGCGCGAGATGAATATGCGCGCGATGAATATGTCCGGGTAGTAGATAGGCTATAGGCTCGGCTGGTAAACAGCCTGGGCTGGTCATGCGCCGCTAGCCCAGGTCGTAGCGCATGATCTGGTTGCGGCCCGCACCCTTGGCCTCATACAGCGCCTGGTCCGCCGCCCGGATCAGGTCGCCCGGATCCTTGCTCGGCTGCGGGAGGGCGATGGACAGCCCCAGACTGATGGTGACCACGCCATAATGGGAGGCCGGGTTGCGGATCTGCAGTCCTTCCACCGCCGCCCGGCATTTTTCCGCCAATTGGCTGACCCCATCGTCCATTTGCGGCAGCAGCAGAATAAACTCCTCGCCGCCATAGCGGGCCAGCAGATCACCAGGGCGCTTGATCTGATCGCGCAGGCAGTGCGCCACCCGTTGCAGACACTCGTCGCCCGCCTGGTGGCCAAGGCTGTCGTTGTAGCCCTTGAAAAGGTCGATATCCAGCAGAATGATACCCAGCGGCGTGCGATGGCGAGAGGCCCGCTTCCACTCCTTGCGAAAGGCTTGGTCGAAGCAGCGTCGGTTGGCCACGGCAGTCAGCTCATCGGTGAAGGACATCCGGGCCAGCGTCGCGTTCAGCTCATTGAGCTCCTGGGTGCGGAGCTCCACCAGGCGTTCGACCAGCTCGGAGCGGCGTTGCAGAAGATGGACCACGTAGGCC
>CAYXVO010000081.1:0-1203 GCA_964467875.1 uncultured Pseudomonadales bacterium
GGCGGATTTCACGCCGGTCTGCACCACCGAGCTGGGCCTGACCGCGAAGCTCAAGGACGAATTTGAGAAGCGTGGCGTCAAGGTGCTTGCCCTGAGCGTGGATCCGGTGGAGTCACACCAGCGGTGGATTCAGGACATCAACGAAACCCAGAACACGCGGGTGAATTTTCCCATCATTGCCGATGCGGATCGCAAGGTCTCACAGCTCTACGACCTGATTCATCCCAACGCCAACGACACACTCACCGTGCGCTCGCTGCTTGTGACCGATCCAAATAAAAAGATCCGGCTGATCATTACCTATCCCGCCAGCACGGGCCGCAACTTCAACGAGATCCTGCGGGTGGTGGATTCCCTGCAGTTGACGGACAACTACAAGGTGGCCACCCCTGGCAACTGGCAGGATGGGGACGACGTGGTGATCGTGCCTTCACTACAGGACCCGAAAGAAATCGAGCAACGGTTTCCGAAGGGATACCGGGCCGTGACGCCTTATTTGCGGCTAACGCCTCAGCCCAACCGCTAACAGAAGGCCTTTGTCGTTTTTTGGGACGTGCGTGGTGCCCGCACAGGGCTACCACCCGCCACGGTTTTTGCATCAAGCCAGGCCTGGCTTGGCGTTGTAAGTGTTGGCCAACGTAAGCACTGACCAACGTAAGCCTTGGCCGTTGCAAAGATTAGTGTTGCAAAGAGCAGTAAACGTAGTAGAAGTCGCCCTCCTTTCCTGACCGGACCTACCGGAAGCCCGTGAACCACGGGGAGACGACCTTGTGCCGGTGTCCGCCATGGGTCTGCTTTTCAGCGCCATCCGAACCCGCGCTGGCGGTGCCCGGCATCGTCCTGATTCTGGCGGATTCCCGCCCGAACCCAAACATCCAGTAAATTGCTTTTAAAGGAGTGTGTATGTTTCAGCGTTTTTCTTTTGCCTTGACCCCCGTGGCCGCCCTGGCACTCGCCATTTCCTCCCAGGTGCAGGCCGGTACGGTGACCACCGATGGTCCCGACCTTGTCATCAAGACCAAGGGAGGACTGGAGGTGAATTCGACCGACAAGGCGTTCGGCTTCAAGCTCGGTGGCCGCATCCACGCGGACTACGACAGCTTTGATGGGGTTTATAGCAAGAATGGCCAGAGTGCCGATGAGCTCTATTTTCGCCGTGCGTTTCTGACGTTGACGGGTTACGCGTTCACCGACTGGAACTAC
>CAYXVO010000081.1:1213-9338 GCA_964467875.1 uncultured Pseudomonadales bacterium
TCGATTTCGGTGAAAGCGGCACCAGTCGCTGGGATGAATTGTCGGTGAACTACACGGGCTTTGATCTGGTGGATATCAAGTTCGGCCGGTTCGATCTGCTGCCGGGCCTGGAACGCGCCACCAGTTCCAACTGGACCACCGCCATCGAACGTTCCGCCATCTATGAAATCGCCGACTGGGCACAGGACAAAAAGGACGGCTTTGGCCTGCAGGTCAGCGGCACCGCGGGCGAATTGGCATTTGCAAGCGCCGGCATTTTTCGCCAGAAAGGCAACGAAGATGAAGTCAGTGGCCGCAATAAAAACACCTTCCTGGTGCGGGGCGTGGTTGCTCCTATCAACGCCAAAGGCCATGTACTTCATGTCGGCGCCAGCTTCGCCGAGCGCAGTATCGAAAACACCGCCAACGACACCGGCTCCCTCAGCAGCCGCCTGGGCGTGCGTGGTACCACGGAAGATACTATCAATGGCACTCGGGCTGCCTTTGGCGGCAGTGTGGCAGACGGTTTTGACGGTGATCAGGTGTGGCTGCTGGAAGCGGCATACCAACTTGGTGCGGCCTCCATCCAGGGGGAATACCTGCAACGAAACCTGGGCGGTAGCAATGGCCAGGCGGATCGTGACGCCACCGGCTATTACGTCCAGACAGCCTATACCCTGACCGGCGAAGCTCGCGGGTATCGTCTCAATGGCGGCCGCTTTGACAGCATAAAGGCCGCCAACGCTGGTCTGGGCGCCTGGGAGTTGTTCTACCGCTACGAAGACTTGAGGGTTGATGAGCGGGCTGTTGCGGATCGCGAAGCGAGTGTCCATACGGTGGGCGTGAACTGGTATGCCAATGACGCCATAAAAGTTGCACTCAACTATCTGGTTGCGGACACCAAGAACATCCTCTCTGCCGCAGATGAAGCCGCAGGTCGCAAGAATGATGGTAATGCGATCTCCGCTCGTCTGCAGTATGTGTTCTAGCAGAGCGACAACGGCTCATGGATGAGCCATTTTTTTGTAGTTACCACTAACCGGACTGCCCGGTGAACTTATAGTTGCCAGGCGGCTTTATATATGTCGAGACATACTCAAGAAATTCGCATGAATATAAATATACTTACAAAGTACAAATAAGTTTACAAATTAAGCTTTGTTAGTGTTAAAGGAGTTCAATTGCAACAGGGGTAATTGGCTGTAACAATAAATGTGAAGAAATTGAGGAGAGTTAAAAAGACAGAGCAATGGATTGAATTAGACGGGCGGAGTTTTGTTTTATCCGTATTTTAAATACTGGCAGGGCAATATTGTTACGACGCTGCTTTTAGTCAAATGTAATGAGCCTGCTTAATTTCTAAATAGTGAGTTGATGAAATATAACTTTAAATATTTAGCCCTCGGCATTGTTATCTTGTTTGTCTCCGCATGCGCCAATCATCCCGTCGCTACTGACGGGCAGGCCGCTCCAAATTCGGCTTTGCAGGTCAGCACCTCGGCCCAGACCGGCGCGTCCGGTGGTGCGGGTAATATGCTTTTGACCTTGCAGCCAGCCGCACCCGCCGAATCCACAGCCTCGTTGCCGCGTCGCTTTGTGGAAGGGGTTCTCGATGTGGCGATGCCAGTATTGGCACTTTATAACCAGACCAATAATTTCGTTGCGAATACCTTGGTACATGCTGTCGTGGGTACGGCGAGCGCAACCATGGCCGCCAAGGATGCCGCCGATGAGGTCGTCAATCATGAGCAGGTGGCCAATCTCCAGGGGCTGGTCGCAGCGGCCAGCCAGGCCCGGGAGTCTGTAGATCAGGCCAAGGGGCTCGACGCCATGGAGTTGATCCAGCATCTAAATGCCAATTATCAGGGCGGTCAGCAGATTCAGAATCTGGTGTGCAGCAATGCCAGTCCCCGCTATCAGCTGTCATTGACCGGCAACGGGCAGCAGCCTGCGTCTTCTGGTTGGATCGATCTGGGTATCGATGTGGAAGTGCCCGGTGCGACACAGGGGCATAACGACTCAATTCCCCTGCTTGTGCAGCAGGAGCAGCTCGCACAGCTTTGCCAGACGGCTGACCGGCAGCCGCCTTCCCAAGCGACTTTGGGAGAGCTCTCCTAATACCCTAATACCGCTTGGTTTATCGAGGATGCGCGCTGAGTCGGTCTTCCAGAGCTCGTGTCCGGACCGGTCGGCAATGGCTCCAGATCAGCAAAACCAGGGCCAGGATGCCCAGCATCTTGGCCAGCATTGGTACCGCTGGGTAATATTGTCCGTACTCTTTCATCGCGCTATAGGCCCGAACCAGCGAGCCTGTCAGCAGCTGTGACTCTGGGATTGCTCGGCCAGTTTCAAGGCTTGCTCAATCGCCGGTGGCGACAGGTCGCCCGCGAGCACTCGACTAATCACTTCACCTTCGGCGGACAGAAATGCCAAGCCACTCCTGGCAGCTGGCTCGCGACCATCGTTCAGGCCAGCCTGTATGTAGAGTTGGGTGATGGTGGACTCAGTTGGTGTCTGCAGGAACTGCCAGGACTGAAAGCCCGCCAGTACTGGTTGTTGGATCAAGGTCTGTTGTGGGGCTGATATCTGTTGCTGGACCGATGTTGATTGCTGGACAGCAGACGCCGCCTCCGTCTGGCGAGGTTCGACAACTCGGTTGCCTACGACGATCCGGCGATACTGGCTTAGAGGCGCCGGAAGAAGATCGGATTGTCCAGCCCGGTCCAGGGTTTGGGTCACCAGACGCAAGGGGGTCGAGCAGTCCGTCGCGCAGGCATCATCAATAAAAACCAACACCGCAGGGCTGCCGCTCAGGACCTGTTGTAACGTCAGCGTGCGGCCGTGCGTATCCATCAGTGGCGCCTGTAAGGGCAGGCGGCTGGCCTGCACCGGGGCAGAGTCCGGCGTCACCTGCTCCCAGGCAAAGGGAGCGGCTGGCTCCGTGCTGTAGCTGGAGCTGCTGAGCGGGAGCGTGAACAGACCCGCGAACACCAGGAAGCGGGTGAGGAAATGCTTGTAGGATCTCATGCTGTGCCTCCGTGCGCCCTGATCCAGAACGGTGCCAGGGATGAGTCAAATGGGGCTGGCCGACACTGTGTGCATGACGGGCTTGGGCTGGTGAGTCCAGGCGGTGTCGGTGCATTCAGGTACTCAATACCTGCTACAGGATGCACTGAGTCGCCAAATTTATCGAATGTAGAAAAATGGCAACAGATTGCGAGGTTTTGGTGCGAATCTCCCATCCGGCACAGTGCGGGGGCGTGTGGCAAGAGCAGGGACAAGCAGGTGGGGGCTGATCATTGGTTCATTGCCTGAGTAGATGTAGGCGTTGCTCAAATACGACAATCAGGTAGGCGACAAGCAAGCGGGCTGGCGCCCCAGATGTTGGCTGTGGATGTCTGGAATCGATCAGGTACCTTCGATGCGAAATCCGACCTTCAACGTGACCTGGTAATGGCCAACCTTGTCACCGTCGACGATATGCCCGCGAATCTCTGAAACCTCGAACCACTCCAGAAGATTCAGGGATTTCGCGCATTGAGCCAGCGCGGTTTGAATCGCATCCTCGATGCTGGTGCGGGAGGATCCCACGACTTCGACTTTCTTATAAGTGCTGTGATCGGTGGCGGACATCTTATTTCCCTCTTTCGTTGACGCTGTGAGGAAAATATAGGGAGTGGGGAAGGGGACAACAAACCCCCGCGCGGTGAGGGTCTAGCTTTCTCCAGCCAGGGCGTCAAGCAGGCTGGTCCGGTGGACGTTATCCTAAGCCAAGATGTGAGCGGGCGAACCTGGTTCAAAATCCACTTTCTGACTCGGAGCGGTTGCGACGAGGGCGAGGGCGAGGGCGAGGGCGATAAAATCCTGCTTCCTAGCGAAGGCTGGACGCCAGGGTATGGTCGGAAAACAAGCCCAGCATCTGGATTCATTCACGTGGCTGTTAGTAAAGCCGTTGCAGGAAAATGTCGAGTGGTGTCGGGATACGCACTACAATGCCGGATAGCCGGTGCCGTGTGTTTCAGCGGGTAAGGCTGCGTCACAGCGTGGCGCCATTTGACATCACAGGCTTGGACATTCATGGATATTGCGATCATCTTGGGGTTGATTCTGCTAAACGGCGTTTTCGCCATGTCGGAAATCGCCATTGTTTCTTCCCGCCAGGCCCGTCTGCAGCAGGCTGTCGATAACGGCAGCGAAGGCGCGCGCAGCGCTCTGGCGCTGGCTGCGGATCCCACCCGTTTTCTCTCCACCATCCAGGTTGGTATTACCCTGATCGGTATTCTGGCCGGTGCGTTCGGCGAGGCCTCTATCGCCCGTCGCCTGGAGGCCGCGATCATAGAGGTTGATTGGCTCGCGCCCTACGCTGGCCCGCTATCCTGGACCTTAATGGTGATCATCATCACCTATCTTTCGCTGATTTTTGGGGAACTGGTGCCTAAGCGCTTGGCCTTGCTGAATCCTGAAGGCGTCGCCAAGGTGATGGCGCGGCCCATGAATCTGCTGTCTCGGTTGGGCAAACCGCTGGTCCTGATTCTGGGCTTTTCGACCGATATGGTGCTACGTCTGCTGCGGGCCAAGAAGTCCGATGAACCGCCCGTGACGGAAGAAGAGATCCACTCGCTCATGCGTCAGGGCCAAGAGGCGGGCGTGCTGGAGGCCGCCGAGCACGAGATGCTACGCAATGTCCTGCATCTGGACGAATTGCGTCTGGGCAACATCATGACTTTGCGCAGGGAAATCTATTACATCGATCTGGAGGAGGACTTGGCGGTGAACCGATTCCGCCTGGCCACCAGCCCCCACTCCCGCGTTCCGCTCTGCCGTGGCGGTATTGATCAGGTGATCGGCATTCTTTATGCCAAAGACGTGGTGGCCGCCCTGTTGCAAGGCCAGCCGCTGAATCTGGCGGAACTAGCCAAGGAGCCCATTTTTATTTCTCGCATGGCCACACCGTTTGCGTTACTCGAGACGATCCGCCAATCGAAAATGCATCTGGCGATTGTGCGGGATGAGCAGGGTCACACCAGTGGACTGGTGACGCTGAACGACATCATGGAGGCGATTGCGGGCTCCCTGCCCGAAGGTAGCGAGGAAGACGAGCCGGACTTCGTTCAGCGCGAGGACGGTACTTGGCTGGTCTCGGGTCTGGTGGATGTTGCCACCTTCAAGGATCAGTTCGGAGTCAAGACATTGCCCGAGGAAGAGAGCGGTCATTACCACACCCTGGGCGGGTTGATCCTGACCGTACTGGATCATCTGCCGAAGCCCTCGGATGTCGTGCAGTTGCAGGGCTTGCGTCTGGAAGTTCTGGACATGGACGGGCGTCGAGTGGATAAGGTGCTGGTTTCGCAGGGAGAGGCGAGCGAGGTGCTCAATCGGCCGGATGATGAGAAGCCTGAAGTGCAAGCAGGCGATTAGCGAATCGGCGGAGCGGCCAAAAGGTTGATATCGGTGGGAGTCAGGATTGCCGAGGTCGCCGGGGAAAGCGGCGGTGCTGCTTCCCCGGCCGGAGTTCCTTGCGGAACGCTAACGCTTTATTGAGCGCTATACGCTTTACAGAATCTTTACAGAGCGCTGACGCTGTCTGCTTGTGGGCCTTTTTTTCCCTGGGAAACCGTAAATTGTACCCGCTGGCCTTCGGTCAGGGTTTTGAAACCCGAACCGCTGATGGCGCTGTAGTGAACGAACACATCTGGACCCTGATCCTGCTGGATGAATCCGAATCCCTTGGTTTCATTGAAGAACTTGACGGTGCCGGTCGAAACGTTGGACATACCTAATCCTGTAATCAAAATTTAAGCCCGAGATGGTTTAGCAGAGAAATGCAGCGGCCACTTAATCGATATCAGGACGAGATACAGCCAGAGTACGTCTTCTAATGGATCTAAGTACCAGTGTTTTCCTTGCCATTCAAATTGTATAGAGCGGCCCACCGCAGCAAAAGAAAGGGCCTGCCTACTGGCCGGAAGGCGGCGCTAGCGCCTTTGACGGGCATGGGCTCAGTAAGGATCTGGCAGTCGTGGTGCTAACTTGTGGATGAATGCGGCCACTGCCTGATGCAGACAGGTCAATGCGTTCAGTTCCAGGGGCAGGTGGCCCGCACCGGGTAATAACACGGTTTCCTTTCTGATCTTGGGCAGTCGATCCAGGAACCGCTCACTGAGATGTAGAGGTGTCCAGGAGTCGGCGGCGGGCTGTGCCAGCAGGAGCGGGCAAAGGGTAAAGTTTTCCGGTTCAAACGACGGCTGGTACTGTAGCAGGGAGGCCAGAAACTGGATGGAGATGGAGCCGCCTGCCGCACTGCGATCAGCCAGGAGGACCGCGAGCGCATCCTGATGATTGGTAAGCTTCTGGACATCAAGTGTCAGCGCGATCGGTATCCGTTTGTGACCTAGGGGCGACGATGCGGCGAAGGACGCAAGCGTGGCGCCCAGCGTGCCCATCAGCCAGTTGGCGGCGGTCTTGCGCCGCACCCGAGGAATGCTCGGATCAAGAAACGCGGTTCCGATAATGCCGGATACCCGGCCGTTGACCTGAGTTGCATGATAGGCCAGCAGGCCGCCCAAACAATGACCCATTAGCACGACCCGACGCCCATCGCGCGCTATTTCATGGTCAATCAGATCACTGATCAACTGCACCCAGTCCGCATAGAGCAACGGGTCCTGGGAGAGCGGTGTCATGCCGAAACCAGGCAGGTCCACGGCGAGGGTTTCAAAGCCGCCGCGCCAGAGGGGACCACCGGCGATCAGTGAGAGATGGCGGCCATGAATGCCCAGGCTGTGCAGGAGGATGATCTTAACGGGCGCCCGTGGATTTTCGAAACGGTCCAAGTGAACGGGTAATCCGTCCCAGTTCCAGGTTTCTTCCCGGGGCTGATAGTTGTTGCAAAATCTTAGGGGCTCGGGCAGATGCTGCTGGAATGCCTGCCAGGCACTGTTTTGTGCGTAAGACTGGAGCAGCGGCTCATCCTGCTGCTGCGCTTGTTCATGCTGAAAGTGCTGCTGCATTGCGCTTCGTGCGAAATCGCTCAGCAGATACGCCATGCCCATATCGTACATCCCTAATCCAATGGTCAGCTCAATTCCACGCCGGACGAACGCATCCTGCCTTCGTCGTTTGCATCGCCCATCGGGTGATGCAAATCATCATCATGCTTCAAGTAGCGGTCAATCTTGGGGGATACTATATCAGGCCGGCTCCGAGATCTTTGTGCGCCTTTTCGTACATTGGCTGTACCAATTTGTCGGTCTGTGACGTCAGGTGTGCCTGTGTCTTTTTTGTGCGCCTGTGGCTTTTTGTGTGACTGTGACGTCTGGTGTGACTGTGGCTTTTTGTGTGACCGTGGCTTCTGGTCTGACCGTGGCTCGGGTTCTGGCTGTGGCGCCGTGCCTGCTCATGATGCGGAGGGAAGCAGGTCGTAAATAAACCCTAGCACCCAACCCCAGACCAGATGCAGGACAAGGGTGATGACCGGAGTGGATAGTCCAGCCTCCAGTCCAAACAGGCCGTTGCCCGCCCAGGGCATAAGGACCATCATCATGATCAGCCAAGCAAAGAGGCTGAACAGGAGTGAGAATGTTCGCGGCCGATAGGATGAGCCTTTCCCGGCAAGTAACGCGAAGACAAAGCTCCACAGGATGGTGAAAATCACGAAATGCATCACCCAGCCCAACAACGGCGAAACAATGAGGGCGTCCCGGTTAGTGACGGCATCTGCCAGTAACGGCATCGTGCTCAGGGTGGGATTAATGCCCAGGGCATTCTTGATGAGAATGACGATGGCGGCGACAAAAGTCGCAACCGCTCCCGCAATTAAGCCGCGCAGGATATTGAACATTCCGAGTCTCCTATTGAGTTTTCATTGTTATTGAATCTATTAAACTCTTAATGCATCCATTAAAGAGTTATTGAATCTATTAAAGAATCCTCTGGGGGGCATCCCCAATGTTGTCGGCACTTTCCTCTTCCTGATGCCTCGGTTGATCCATGTTGGTTGATCCAGGAGTGTGGCATCGGGCGGAGATCGGCCAGACGGATAGGGGATGCGGTGGTGGTGGTGGTGGTGGTGGGGCGCTGTTCAAAACTAGTCTGCACCCGGCAACTGGCCGACGGGATAGCAACTGGCCGACGGGATAGCAACTGG
>CAYXVO010000082.1:0-5661 GCA_964467875.1 uncultured Pseudomonadales bacterium
GTGAAAAAGCACAGGACAAGGTGTTTCATCAGCTGGGGCGCTGGAAAAAGCTCAAGAAGAAGAAGCCCGATCTGATCATCGGTGTCGGCGGTTGTGTCGCCAGTCAGGAAGGTGCCGCCATTCGCGAGCGGGCACCTTACGTGGATATGGTGTTCGGCCCCCAGACCCTGCACCGCCTGCCGGAAATGGTGGATGCGGCGCGGGATCTGAAGGTACCCATGGTGGATGTCAGCTTTCCCGAGATCGAAAAGTTCGACAACCTGCCACCGCCCAGCGTCGATGGCCCCACCGCTTTCGTGTCCATCATGGAAGGCTGCAGCAAGTACTGCACCTTCTGCGTCGTGCCCTACACCCGGGGCGAAGAAGTAAGCCGTCCGTTCGATGACGTGATCGCCGAAGTGGCGCACCTGGCATCCAAGGGTGTGCGCGAAGTCAATCTGTTAGGTCAGAACGTCAACGCCTATCGGGGCGAGATGCATGATGGCGACACCGCCGACCTGGCGGAACTGATCACCTACATCGCCGCCATTCAAGGAATCGACCGCATCCGCTTCACCACCTCACACCCGGTGGAATTCAGTGACCGCCTGATTGATGTGTACGGCCAGGTTCCAGAACTCGTCAGCCACCTGCACCTGCCCGTGCAAAGCGGCTCCGACCGAATCCTGGCGCTGATGAAGCGTGGTCACATGGTGCTGGAGTACAAGAGCAAGATCCGTCGCCTGCGCAAACTGCGCCCGGACCTGAGCCTGTCGTCAGACTTTATCATTGGCTTCCCCGGTGAAAGCGAGTTCGACTTCGAACAGACCATGAAGCTCATCCATGAGATGGAGTTCGACAACTCCTTTAGCTTTATCTACAGCCGTCGGCCTGGCACCCCGGCCTCCGATCTGCCGGACGATGTGCCCGAAGAAACCAAGAAGCAGCGCCTGGCGATCCTGCAGGCCCGCATCACCCAGAGCGCGCAGCAGATCAGCCGTCGCATGGTCGACACAGTCCAGCGAATCCTGGTGGAAGGTCCTTCCAAGAAAGATCCGTCCGAGTACCAGGGACGCACCGAAAACAACCGGGTCGTGCATTTCACGGCCGATGACCCAAGCGTGGTGGGGCATTTTGTCGATGTCCGTATCACCACCGCCTATGCCAACTCACTCCGGGGTGAATGGATCGACAGCGCGCGCTATTGATTTTCTCCCGGCAGCCCCCATTTTGGTTTCAGATCCAGCTTGGTCTCTGATCGATCCTGGTCAGAGACTCAGTTTTGCTCCAAGACCAGGAATCATAAATAGCCGGCGGGCAAATAGCGCCGGCATGGGTTAGCAGCACAACGAACCCAAGCGTACGATATGCAAAGAAGCCGTACGCCCTATCCATACCCCTTTATTCAGCGCGACGCGAGTCAGCGCTACGAGAGAAGAAGTCTTGACCGACAAGCCACAGCAATTTCATCTTGAACCCGCCGATGCCACACGCCTGTCCGCCCTGGGTGGCCAGTTTGACGAAAACTATCGGCTACTGGAAAAGCGCTTGCAGGTGCACATCAGCTACCACGGCAACAGCTTCCGGATTCAAGGAGAACCCCGCCGGACCCAAGCCGCCGCCGAGATCATCAAGCACCTGTATAGGGAGACCGAGGCGAACCCGGATATCTCCCGCGAGCTGATTCACCTGTTCATCCAGGAGTCCGGGATCGAGGCGATCGAAGATGGCAACGAGACGGTGGATTCCTCCGAAATCCTGGTGATCCGGACACCGCGCCTGCACGTGCGGCCCCGAGGTGGCAACCAGATCAATTATGTGCGCACCATCGGCACCCACGACATCAACTTCGGGATCGGGCCGGCGGGAACGGGTAAAACCTACCTGGCCGTCGCGTGCGCGGTGCAGTCGCTGCAAAACGAGGAAGTGAAGCGCATTCTGCTGGTACGCCCGGCGGTGGAAGCCGGCGAGAAGCTGGGCTTTCTGCCCGGCGATCTGAGCCAGAAGGTCGACCCTTATCTGCGCCCCCTGTATGACGCCTTGTACGAAATGCTCGGATTTGATCAGGTCACCCGCCTGATCGAACGTAACGTGATCGAGATCGCGCCGCTGGCCTTTATGCGTGGACGCACGCTCAACAATGCGTTCATTATTCTCGACGAGAGCCAGAACACCACCCGCGAGCAAATGAAAATGTTCCTGACCCGGATCGGTTTCGGCTCAACCGCCGTGATTACCGGCGATATCACCCAGGTGGACCTGCCACGGGGCACCAATTCCGGCCTGATCCATGCTATGCAGGTACTGGATGGCGTCAAGGGCATTGGCTTCACCCAGTTCTTGAGCAAGGATGTGGTACGCCATCCGCTGGTACAACGCATTGTCGAGGCCTATGACCACCATGAAGGCAACGCCCATACAGGCGCACGTCAGTCCCAAGGAAACGGCCAGCCTCAAGCAAGCGGTCAGCCTCAGGGAAACGGCCAGGGCTAAACCATGCTGACTCTTGATCTGCAACTTGCCTCCGATGCCAAAGACCTGCCAGCCGAGTCCGATCTGCAGCGCTGGGCCAGTATCGCCCTGCGCGAGACCGACAGCCCCGCCGAGGTGACCCTGCGCATTGTCGACGAGCCCGAAAGTGCCGACCTGAATGCCGCCTATCGGGGCAAGCAGGGGCCGACCAACGTGCTGTCGTTCGAGTTTGATTTGCCACCGGACGTGGAACTCCCGGAGCGCCCCCTGGGCGATCTGGTGATCTGCGCGCCGGTCGTCGCCCGCGAGGCCGCCGACCAAGGCAAGTCACTGGCGGCTCACTGGGCGCATATGGTGATCCATGGTATGCTCCACCTCCAAAAATTTGATCATATTCTCGACACTGATGCCGAGATTATGGAATCTTTAGAAACCGATCTTATGATCCAACTCGGCTTCCCTGCCCCCTATGAGGATGAATGACGGAACCCCCAATGAGTGACGACCCTTCGAATTCCAGCCAGAGTCGCCAAACCTGGCTCGAAAAGTTGTCTCAAGCTTTCTCCGGTGAACCCCAAAGCAAGGAAGACTTGCTCGAAATCCTCCGCGCCAGCGAACGGCGTGGCACGATCGATTCCGATGCCCTGAGCCTGATTGAGGGCGCCATGCAAGTCACCGAAATGCAGGTGCGCGAAATCATGATCCCGCGGGCCCAGATGGTGACCATCGACCTGGCCGAGGGCGCAGCCGAGTTCATGCCCAAGATCATCGAATCCGCCCACTCACGTTTCCCCGTGATCGACGAAGATCCGGATGACGTGATCGGCATCCTGCTGGCCAAGGACCTGCTGAACTTTACCCTCAGCGGCACCCTGACCAAGGAAAAGGTTATCGACATCCTGCGGCCAGCCACTTTCGTACCGGAAAGCAAGCGCCTCAACCAGTTGTTGAAGGAATTTCGCAGCACCCGCAATCACATGGCGATCGTGGTGGATGAATATGGCGGCGTGGCCGGCCTGATCACCATTGAAGACGTGCTGGAGCAAATCGTCGGCGAGATCGAGGATGAGCACGATTTCGATGACGAAAGCATGATCAAATCCCGGGGCACCGACGAATTCGTGGTCAAGGCCCTGACGCCGATCGATGAGTTCAACGAGCACTTTGGGTCCAATCTTGACGAATCCGAGTTCGACACCGTCGGCGGACTGGTGCTCAAGCGCTTTGGGCGCCTGCCTCGCCGAGGCGAAGCCGTGTCGTTTGGAGGCTTCCGCTTCAAGGTCCTCAACGCGGATAACCGTCAGGTACGCCTGCTGCAAGTGAACCGAGCCTCTGCCAACTAAGTTCTATGCAAAAATCTATCGTAGCCCTGCAGTGGCTGACGCCACTGATCGCCGGCGTTCTGGTTACGCTCTCGCTCGCGCCCTTCTTCCTCTGGCCATTGGGCATTGTCGGTGCGTTCCTCATGGCGCTGGTCTGGCGCCGGCAAGCGCCGCGCACTGCTGCGATCTCGGGCTGGCTGTTCGGGCTCGGCCTGTTTGGCAGTGGCGTGTCCTGGGTTTATGTCAGCATCCATGTGCACGGCTATGCGCCCGTGCCCCTGGCGGTCTTTCTGACCCTGATCTTTGTTGCGGGGCTTGCCTTGTTCACCGCCCTGCAGGGCTGGCTGCTGGCACGACTTTTTCGCCGGGATGGCTTCTGGCTACTGCTGTCGTTTCCCGCCATCTGGGTCCTGACGGAATGGCTGCGGGGCTGGATCTTTACCGGATTTCCCTGGCTCTATCTTGGCTACGCCCATCTGGACACGCCCCTGGCGGGCTGGGCGCCGGTGGTCGGCGTTTATGGCCTAAGCTACTTCGCCGCCTTCACCGCCGTGGCAATTCTGGTTGCCGCCGACAGTCGGCGCGCCATCCAGGTGACAACGGTGACAGCAGCCTTGTTGCTGTGGGGCGCGGGCTTTGCCCTTCAGCACAAGAACTGGTCACAGCCCAATGGCGAACCGCTCAGGGTTGCCCTGGTTCAGGGTAATATCGCGCAGGAACTAAAATGGCTTGAGCGGGAACAACTGAACATCATCCGCACATACCGCGAGCTTAGCCGACCCTACTGGGGGTATGATCTGGTACTTTGGCCGGAAACCGCCGTGCCGATGTTCCAGCAGCAGGCGCGCCCCCTACTGAACGCCCTGGCACAGGAAGCCCAAGCCCAGGGATCCACCCTCATTACCGGCATTCCCTCCGCCATTCCCCGTACTTCTGGTGATGGCTATGACCTGCACAACAGCATTCTCGCCCTTGGTAATGGCCAGGGGCTCTACCACAAACAAAAACTCGTGCCCTTTGGTGAATTCGTGCCGCTGGAATCGGTGCTGCGGGGCCTGATCGACTTCTTCAACCTACCCATGTCCAGCTTCACGCCCGGTCCCGAGAACCAGCCTCTGCTACAGGCCGGCGCGACTCGGGCAATGCCGTTTATCTGTTACGAGGTGGTTTATCCGGACTTCGTGGCGGCCAATGCGCGGGATTCAGACGTACTGATTACGATCAGCAACGACAGCTGGTTTGGTGCCTCCATCGGCCCCCACCAGCACCTGCAGATCGCGCAGATGCGCGCTTTGGAAAATGCCCGTTATATGTTGCGGGGAACCAACAATGGCATCTCCGCCATCATTGATGAGAAGGGCCAGCTGACTGACGTGTCAGGCCAGTTCAAGCAGGAAGTGTTGACCGGAGAAGCCGTACCCCATGCCGGCCAAACGCTCTTCTCCAAAACCGGCTCCGTACCGATCCTGGTTATCGCCACCGTGCTTGGGCTGCTAGCCCGGGATACCCGTAAGCGGGCATCGAAGGACTGAGAACGTAAGAACTGAGACGAAAGGCACAGCACGAAAAAGGCCCCCAAAGCGGGGGCCTTTTTCGTGCAGGGGCCGGATGATCAACCCATCATCCGGCCTGACAGCTTATTTCGGGGCGAACAGACCACTGAACAAGGACTCCAACAGCTTCCAGGTCGCAGCCTGAAGTGCTTTCTCGTCATCGCTCACCTCTGAACGGTAGGAACGCTGCTCGCCATCAACCAGGCTAACCAGCAAACCTTCCGTCTTGTCACCGAAGTTCGCAACCGCCACCAGGGTGTCATTGGTGTAGACATAGCCAGCTGTACCACGGATGTACAGGGTTGCCTGAGCCTCTCCTGTCGCACCCTTGGTAA
>CAYXVO010000082.1:5671-9311 GCA_964467875.1 uncultured Pseudomonadales bacterium
GCTGACGCCACCGTCTGCTTCTGTAACCAGCGAGTAAACCTGCTCAGCCTCACCCACGGGATAGATGCGCAGCTCGTTGTTACCGTTCAGAGCCAGTGCCGTGAAATCCATACCCCCGAACAGCGTCTGCAGTTCCTCGTAGACCGCGTTATAGTCGATCTGTGTGCTGTCTGGATTGTTGTCCAGCAACTCTGTGATGTAGTCGGTGAGGGTTGCGACGATATCCTCGTAACCGGTCAGTTCACCGCCGGCTTCCAATTCCATGGGGGGCAGGCCCAGATTCTGGAAACGGTAGGCCGTTTGCAGCGTCAGGGGATCATCGAGTATCAGGCTGAACATCTGGCCGCCAGCGATGGGGCCTTCGGTTTCGCCTGCGGAGTTGGTGGTTAACGACTTGCTACCGTAAGCAAGCACCGGCGCATCCAGCCCTTGCGTGATGACTTGGCGTTTGAAGTCGAGGAAGGTGTCCATACCCGAGACAGCATAGCTACGAGCTGGGGGGGTAGCACTGGTAATTGTGTAACCGCCTTCCAGACCAATCCGGATATTGAGATCGGCAACCAAGGCCTCGAGCAGGGGGGCCATGATTACATCGTCAGCGAAGTCAGCAGTATCGAGACTCCTGAATGGGGCAAGATTGTTCTTAGTAATGTCCAAATCAATGGCAAAGTTGGTGAATCTGACTGAGGCGGTGGTGTTGCTGACAGTGCCATTGAGGCTAATTGTCATCAGTCCGGCTTTAAGGAATCCGGTTAAATCCTGTACACCAATAGACAGATTAACGGTCTGATTTGATTCCCAGGTGCCCTGCAGACGTAGAGTACTAGTGTTACGGGGCAATGTGATCCGACTATCCGCATCGATCGGAGAGTTGTAACCCAATAGAGGTAATGAGCAGGTAGTCGTCAGGTTAGTGCTGCGGACAGCCAGACAGGTACTTCCCTCAACCGCCCAGTTCAGAGCATCGGAGAGTGTCTTGACCATACGCTCGGTATTAGCCGTCGCCTGCTCATCAATATACAACCAGCCAAGGTTGCGGTTGGCGGCAACGACGCCAGCCTCGGCAAGCAGGGCCGACTGACGATAGCCATCGTATACATCGAGCAGGCTCTTGCCGATGCTGAAGTCCCCGGCGTTGTAGGCGGTGCTCTCAAGCAGGTTGGTGACGAGGCGACTATCCCACTTTGACACGAGCGAAGTCAGCCTTGAACGGACGTTGGTGCCGTCAGTGGATGACAGCGCGCCACCTTTTTCCAGGCCATGCACCACATCCGCGGCAGAAGCCATCAAGCGATCCAGGCCCGCCAGCGACAGGTTATCAAACGGGATGACATCAAGAATTTTCTGTGCCGCATCGGAATACTGTGGGTACTGCGCCAGCAGTGACTCGATGTCCTGCTTGGACAAGTCGCCGGAGCCGGTCAGCACCTGACCACCCAGCAAGCTGTACATCTGCGCGGCGCCCGAAATCATCGCCTCAAGGGCGTACCCCTCATCCACGGCCAGATCAGCAAAGGCGGCCGAAACAATAGCGTGGTTCTGGTCACCGGCGCTGGCACTGGCGATTGCGCTGCAGTCTGCCATGGGGACTGGTACGGAGGTGGCAAAGTCGCTCTCAAGACCAAACAGCGTTTGAACACGGGCTCTGGAGAGCGTCAGGGCTTCTGGGGTGACGCCCTTGGGCATGTCCTGGGTCCACTGCGCGGCGATGCTGGTGACCGGAGACAGGGCCACCGTGCCATTGCTGCTCAGCTCATCAGCATTGACGATGGTGCTGAGGGCATAGTCCACCGGCATGGCATAGTAGGCGCCGGCCTCGGTGGACCCGCAGCCGGTTGGTGATTCACAGCGCAGCAGGGTGTTGGTGTTGCCGGACAGCTTGAAAAGTACCGGCCCGTTCAGCGCGCTCACGGAGCTGAAGGCAAACCGGCCGTGGCTGTCGGTAGTGGTGGTTGCAATCGGACCTGACCAGTCGCTTCCGGTCCATTCGTGGATCGTCACCAGACCATCTCGGACACTGCTGGCCGTTCCACCAATAATCGCACCCGCGGGGGCGTTGGCGGCTGAATAGTTGGCATCACACAGGGCCGTTATCGGCTTGTCGCCGGGCGTGCCGGGTGTGCCGGGAGTGCCGGGAGTGCCGGGTTGATCCTTGTCGCTAAGGTCGGGCGCTTTGTCACCACCGCCGCCACCGCCGCCACAAGCGGCGAGGGCAAAGGCTATGGCGGCGATCAGCAAATGTTTGCGGGTATTCATCGTTTGGGGTACTCCAAAGTTATTGTTATTGCTTTCCCCGGCTCCAGCTCGTCCTTGACGTCAGATTGCTGGGGCAAAACTATTCTGTCGCGGTTAGGTTACCTGCAATGTACCCGCCCAGTCTGTCGACTGGTTACGGCAAAGAGAAATTTTGGACAAAAATGTGAACGGGTGTTCATGAGTTTGCCCTCACACTACTCAACAAGGAGCGTCAGGCTGAAGCAAAGGAACGACGAATGGAGCCCGGTCACAGGTCGTCAATCAGCCGTCGTTAACCAGTCGTCATTAAGCAGCGGCTCTAGACGCTATCTGGCGCCTCGGCGACTTCCGGCTCCCGGGGCCAGCGCGCCGTCACCCGCTGAAAATAATGCTCACCACAACGGTGACAGGGTTCGATGATGGCGGTTTCCACCAGGCAGGCCATATGGCCGCAATTCAGGCAGCGTAGCATGCCGGCACAGGCTACTTCCCCCGCCAGGTAATCCCCAGGCTCATGATGCAACTTTTGGTCGAGCTCCACCTGCTCCACCAGTGTCTTGTCGGCAATCGATAGCAGCAAGTCGCGGATCCGGTATTCCACCAGCTTGAGATCCAGCCCGAGCCAATCGGCGAGCCCCCCGCGGGTTTCCCGTACGTAGCCTCGCAGATCCTTGAGATCACGCTCCACATAGGCACGCAGCAACTCCAGCTCGTCCCGGGTCAACTCCGCCACATCGGCTTCCAGGGCGACGGCCAGGTCAATCTCCTCCTGAACCCGCTCCCAGGTGGTGACCTCGAAGTCGGCCAGCGCTCTTTCCGTGCGTTCCAGAATCCGGTTATAGGCTTTGGCGGACTGTGCTGAATGGGTCGGTGACGGTGCTTGACGTGACATGGCGCTCTCCATTTCCCGTTCTATCGGTTACCCCATCATTGGGTTACAATAGCCCCCTTTTTTTGGTAATGCCATAGGGCCGTTTTTTCGGCAAGCGTTGCGCAATCGGCGGCCAGCACGCTTGCCAGCGCCCGGGTTACCCGTGACTCGCCATTTGGGTTCAACAGCACAATGACAAGCAAGAGAATGATGGAAGAACAGTATCATCCGCGCACGATCGAGCAAGACACCCAGGCCTTCTGGGAACAAAGCCAGGCCTTCAAGGTTCAGGAAGAACCCGGCAAGGAAAAATTCTACTGTTTGTCCATGTTCCCCTACCCCAGCGGCAAACTCCACATGGGGCATGTGCGCAACTACACCATTGGCGACGTCATCAGCCGCTATCAACGTATGCAGGGCAAGAATGTCATGCAGCCCATGGGCTGGGACGCCTTCGGCCTGCCGGCGGAGAACGCCGCCCTCAAACATGGCGTGGCGCCCGCCAAGTGGACCTTCGAGAACATCGCCTACATG
>CAYXVO010000083.1:0-9266 GCA_964467875.1 uncultured Pseudomonadales bacterium
TTCCTGCCACCCTTCGCCACTGATTGCCTGCGAAGGAGGCGCCATTATAGGGATCCAGATAACGGATGCAAGCGGTAAAAACGGGGAAATAGAAATTTGTTTTCAGGCACGATCAACCAATGAACAATGCGCGCACCAAACAGTCAATTCGATTGGAATTTAGCCGGATACTCGAACATTAACCTTTGACACAGCACCTGTTGCCCGGGTGCGCGCCGATGCAATATCCGTGTCCGCCGCAATTACAACCCCCATGCGCCGCCGCCCCTTCACCTCGGGCTTCCCGAAAAGGCGCAAATGCAAGTCTTCCACACTCAACACCTGATCCAGGTTTTCGAAAGTCGGAACACCCTCATTTCCATCCACCAGGATCACAGCCGATGCACAAGGTCCCTTCTGGCGTATTACCGGGACTGGCAGGCCCAGTATTGCCCTTGCATGCAGGGCGAATTCCGAGAGGTCCTGTGACAGAAGCGTAACGAGCCCAGTGTCATGGGGACGCGGCGAAACTTCGCTGAAAATAACCTCATCTCCTTTTACAAAGAGTTCCACCCCGAAAACACCCCAGCCACCCAACGCTTCTGTCACCTTCTGCGCAACTTCCCGCGAGCGCTGTAAGGCGAGCACTGTCATCGGATGTGGCTGCCAGCTTTCCACATAATCGCCATTGACCTGGAGATGCCCTATGGGATCGCAAAAGCTGGTGTCATCCCGATGGCGCACCGTGAGAAGAGTTATCTCAAAATCAAAATCAACAAAACCTTCAACGATCACCTTACCGGCACCGGCTCGCCCGCCTTGCTGCGCATATTCCCATGCTGGCTGAACGTCGTCTGGCGTCCTCAAGGTGCTTTGCCCTTTGCCCGAAGAGCTCATGACCGGCTTTACGACACATGGCAATCCGATTTCCCGGATTGCCTCCTCGTATTCGGCCAGGTTTTGCGCAAAACGA
Organism: uncultured Pseudomonadales bacterium; assembly: GCA_964467875.1. Taxonomy (GTDB): domain Bacteria; phylum Pseudomonadota; class Gammaproteobacteria; order Pseudomonadales; family Oleiphilaceae; genus JAEZAA01. The sequence goes on from CAYXVO010000083.1 coordinate 953, forward strand.
TAAGGCGACGTCTGAAGCCCCAACTCTTCCGCCGCCAACCGACGAATGCCTTCACGATTCATCGTGAGATGAACCGCCCGCGCCGTCGGTACGACTCGGTAGCCCTCCGACTCCAACTTCACCAACTCAGCCGTTGCAATCGCCTCGATCTCGGGCACGATGAGATGTGGCCTTTCCTGTTCGACGACCTCTCGCAGTGCACTTGCATCAAGCATGTTGATCACATGCGAACGGTGGGCTACCTGCATTGCCGGCGCGTTGGCATAACGATCAACCGCAATTACTTCTACACCGTAGCGCTGCAATTCAATAGCGACTTCTTTACCCAGTTCACCAGCCCCAAGCAACATCACTCGTGTTGCACCAGCGGTTAAGGGTGTTCCCATGCTGACCATAGATCTACCTTAATTAAACGTTGATACCCTGCCCGCACCAGACAGCGGCCATTTGCAGATACATCACCACGCCATCAATCCGAAGAAAAGCAGCGCCCGCTCTGCTCTTCCCGCTCACGGACCCGCCGCAGTATCTCCAGACGCCCCTCATTAGAAAGCGCCCCCCAGCTCGAGATCTCCTGGCCCGTGCGAAAACATCCGATACAAATATCGTCCAGCCCCAATGCACAAACACTCACACAAGGAGAGGAAACGGGGCACAGACGTGCTTGGTCGTCCGCCATCATTTAATCTGCCCCGGAACCGGTTGCTCTTGCAGCTCTTTCAGATAGCGCCGGGCATTATGCACATAATGAGCGGCACTCGCTTCCAGCATGCGCCGCTCACCATCCGACAAGGTCCGCTTAATCTTGCCTGGCGAGCCAATCACCAAAGAGCCGTCAGGAATTTCCATTCGTTCCGGTATCAGGGCGTTGGCCCCAATCAGGCAGTGTTTGCCAATCTTGGCTCCGTTTAGCACCACCGCATTGATGCCGATGAGACTGTAGTCGCCGATTGTGCAGCCATGCAGCATGGCTTTATGTCCCACCGTAACGCCTCGACCAATTTGCAGCGGCACTCCGGCGTCGGTATGCAGCACTGCCCCATCCTGTATATTGGAATCCTCTCCCACAACGATCACGTCATTGTCGGCACGAATTACCACGTTAAACCAGATACTGGCATTTGGCTGCAGCACAACGGATCCCACCAAGGTCGCGTTTGCCGCGATAAAATGGGCCTCTCCATTGAACTGCACCTGACGTCTATCCAGGCTGTAGATCATGTCGCTCACTCTCTGTACACATCTCTTTATAAGTCTCTTTCGCCGCGCATCGTCCGCTCGCGCTGATAGTGCACCAGCTCAATGCCTGCATCGAACGCCACATTAACGAAATTGGCCAGGATCATGGCTGACAGACCCCAGATTTCGAATTCGCCGTATTGCCAGCAGGGAACATGCAACGTGGTTCCGCGAAACGCGATCACATCCGTACGCTTGCGCTCGTCGCGCAAGAAAAACTCGACCGGGACACGAAATACTGCATCGAGCTCATCGGGACTCGCCACCAGATTAACTTCGGAGGGAATCAATCCAACATAGGGTGTGACAAGAATACCGAAACGGGAGACCACCTGATCCAGGACACCTACCACCTCAACCTGACCTGGATGCAGCCCCACCTCCTCCTCGCTTTCACGCAATGCAGTATGCAGAAGCGACGCATCCTCCTGGTCACGTCGCCCACCCGGAAAGGCAACTTGCCCGCGGTGAGTACGAAGATGATTCGCCCGCCGAGTAAGAACGATTTCCGGCGACCGAACATCATTCGTCACTGGCACCAGAACTCCTGCCTCCGGAAACTCCATCTGGAGCAAACGCGGGCTATGTCCAGCCAATCGACTTCGTATTCGTTCAATATCCGCCATTGTGGCCTCGCTTACTCGGTACTTTGCGCCTTCAAGCCCTACCCGATTTCCATCCGTCCTATATGGGCCGCCTCATGACCCATTCGTGCAATCTGTTTATACTCTGGAGCATCATCCTTTATCGGTCTGGCAACGTCATGAAATTTTGCTCGAACTGTGGAGCCCCCGTAGAGCATCGGGTCCCACCCGGCGACAATCGTCCTCGTTATGTGTGCCCTTCGTGCGGCATCATTCATTACCAGAATCCGAATATCGTGGCCGGCACGGTTCCCGTTCATGGGGATAAAGTGCTGCTGTGCCGACGCGCGATCGAGCCTCGCCGTGGCTTCTGGACTTTACCTGCAGGTTTTATGGAAAACAAGGAAACCACCACCGAGGCGGCGATCCGGGAAACTTGGGAGGAAGCCGCGGCAGAAGTTGAGTTGGCGGGCCTATACACGGTCATTAATCTCCCTCACATCGATCAGGTCCACATGTTCTTTCTGGCTCGACTGATTGACGGCAAGTTCGGCATCGGTGAAGAAAGCCTGGAGGTTGCCCTGTTTTCAGAGGCGGAAATTCCGTGGGATGAAATTGCTTTCCCCACCGTACGCCAAACCCTGGAAAATTTTTTCGCCGACCGCCACCAGCAGGACTTTCCCGTGCGCGTAACCGACATCACCTGGAACCGACCCAATTAAAGCCAGCCAAACCCTCACCCTCCGATCAGGGCTCTGGCACATATCCTAGAACGATCCAATGCGCCAGACCTCCAGAGCAGGCTCCTCATACGGGTGAGCCTGCCTTAGCGCCGCGACAGCGCTCGCCACAACATCCTCAGAGCAGACCATTTCGACTTTGTATTCGGCAACCCGCGCAATTTCACCTTGCTTCCCAATGAACGGCGAACTGCCAGCCAATGGCCTGAATTGCCCCTCACCCAGCGTTTGCCATGCGCAACACTCATAATCGCCGATCCTGCCTGCACCGGTTGCAAAGACTGCAGCCTTGACCAGCTCGAGATGCGACTCCGGGACAAAGAAACAAAGCTTGTACACTGGATACTCCATACCTGAAGCCTGCAAAAAATTGCGTTGAACACTAAGAATTAAATTGACACCTGCATCACTTTTGCCTGTGGAAAAGTTCTCCACAGAATCTGTGGAAAACCCTGGGGATAAAAATTTAATGGAGCCTGCCATCGCCCAGAATTACGCGTTTCCCTACAAATTGGCGAGAGTTTAACCAAATTAATAAATTACTTATTTTTCAATCATATATCAAAGTCAATACTCCAAAACCAGAGAGAACAGAGACACTACCAGGAAATGGATGACGCATTTCCGCCATCTGTGAATAAAAATGCTGATTGGCGAGCATCACTGTCGACTCTTATGTCTATTTTCTGCCCAGATTTGGCGCAAGCCACCCAGGAAATGGTCAATATTCAGCCGTTATTGCACAAAACAAGGCAATGCGATTAACCTTGCGTAACACTTAGTAAGTTTTGTGTCATTTTGTTACTAATCGTTATTTTTGTTGTCTTTGTCGTCATATTTTTGACCCAAAGAAAAAGGCCCAGTTGGGCCTTTTTCTTCTCCGCTTCTGAGTCTAGCCGAGCCAGACGCGTGCATTGCGGAAGAGCCGCATCCAAGCGCCATCTTCCTGCCACTCCTGGGGACGCCAGGAGTTCTGTACCGCACGGAATACCCGCTCCGGATGGGGCATCAGAATGGTGACGCGGCCATCTTCGGAAACCGCGCCGGCAATACCCGCGGGAGAACCGTTTGGATTGGCAGGATAGCGTTCCGTGGCATCTCCAAAATTATCCACGTAGCGCATGGCGATCTTTCCACTGTCACTGAACCGCGCCTGAACCTCTGCCGATGCAAATTCCGCACGCCCCTCGCCATGCGCGATCGCGATAGGCACCTTCGTGCCAGCCATGCCCTGTAGAAACGCCGATCGGGTGTCCAGCACTTCCACCATCGCAACCCGGGCCTCAAATCTTTCGGAACGGTTTTTGACGAAACGCGGCCAGGATTGGGTGCCAGGAATGATCTCATGCAAGGTCGACAGCATCTGGCAACCATTACAGATCCCGAGTGACAGCGTATCCTGGCGCTCAAAGAAGCGACTGAACTGTTCCCGTGCCCGGTCATTGAAGAGAATGGATTTCGCCCAACCCTCGCCCGCGCCGAGAACATCGCCGTAGGAGAATCCACCACAGGCTGCCAGAACCTTGAAGTCATCCAGGGCCACGCGACCTGCGATGATGTCACTCATGTGAACGTCCACCGCTGTAAATCCTGCGCGATTGAAGCCCGCCGCCATTTCGGTCTGTCCATTCACCCCCTGCTCTCGCAGGATCGCAACTCTCGGTCGGACACCTGTCGCGATGAAGGGGGCGGCGATATCTTCGCTGACATCAAACGTCGTCACCGCGGATAAACCGGGGTCCTCAGCATCCAGGATGCTGTCGAATTCTTGCTGGGCACACTCTGAGTTATCGCGCAGGGACTTGATTTGATAACTCGTCTCCGACCACAGACGCTAATAATTAACACGACTCTGGACCAGAACTGGCTGCCCCTGGAACAGGAACCGCAATTGATCGTCGGAATTAGGCGAGCCAATCACCAGACTGTGTTCCTGCAAACCTGCAGCCGCCAAGTGGCGCAGAACGTTTTCAGTGTCGGCGCGCCGCACCTGAATGACCGCGCCCAACTCCTCATTGAACAGCTCCTGCACGATCTGGGGATTGTCCTCTGTGAGGTAATCCAGGCAGACATCGATGCCGGTACGCCCTGCAAATGCCATTTCGCAGAGGGTCACAAACAGGCCGCCATCCGCTCGATCGTGGTACGCCAGCAGCAAACCTTGCTCATTCAGACTCTGGACCGCGTTGAAAAAGGCCTTCAGATCCTCCGGCTGGTCCAGATCAGGCGCTACCGCCCCGACTTTACGGTAAACCTGTGCCAGCGCCGATCCACCGAGGCGATTCTTGCCACAGGCGATATCGATGAGGATCAGGTCCGTCTCACCCAGGTCCGTCCGCAATTGCGGCGTTAGCGTCTTGCGTGCATCCAGAACCGGCGCAAAGCCACTGATGACCAGCGACAACGGCGCAGTGACCTGCTTCTTCTCGCCCCGATCCTCCCAGACCGTTTTCATGGACATGGAATCCTTGCCCACAGGAATAGTGATATCAAGGGCTGGACATAATTCCATGCCGATCGCTCGTACGGCTTCGTACAAGTTCTCGTCCTCACCCGGGTGGCCCGCTGCGGCCATCCAGTTCGCGGACAATTTGATATCCCCGGTTTTGCCGATCCGTGCCGCCGCCAGGTTGGTGAGAGTTTCACCCACAGCCATACGGCCCGACGCTGGAGCGTCGATCAGGGCGATGGGTGTCCTCTCGCCCATGGCCATCGCCTCGCCCAGATAGGTGTCGTAGCCTGTGGTAGTCACCGCTACATCCGCAACCGGTATCTGCCAGGGGCCGACCATCTGATCACGGGCCACAAGACCTGTGATGCTGCGATCACCGATGGTGATCAGGAAGCTCTTGCTGGCGACTGCCGGCAAACGCAGAATTCGCTCTGCAGCCTCCGCCAGATCAATCGTACTGGCATCGAACATGCTCTTGGCAAACGTCTTTCGTTCAATATGACGATGCATGCGAGGCGGCTTGCCGAACAGCACCGACATGGGCAGATCGACCGCCTTGTTGCCAAAGGCCTCGTCGTTCAGCTCCAAATGCATCTGCTCGGTTGCCTCACCGACCACGGCATAGGGGCAGCGTTCGCGGGCACAGATAGCGTCGAACCGGGCCAGGTCGTTGTCGTGAACCGCGAGGACGTAGCGCTCCTGAGATTCATTACTCCAGATTTCCAGTGGTGACAGGCCAGGCTCGTCACAGGGAATCCGGCGCAACTCAAAGCGCCCTCCGCGATTTCCGTCCTTCACCAGTTCCGGAAAGGCGTTGGACAACCCGCCCGCTCCCACATCATGGATAAAGATGATGGGGTTGTGCTCGCCCATCTGCCAGCAGCGGTCGATCACCTCCTGACAGCGCCGCTCCATTTCCGGATTGTCGCGCTGGACCGAGGCAAAGTCGAGATCTTCATGGCTGGAGCCAGAATCCATGGAGGAAGCCGCCCCGCCACCCAGTCCAATCAGCATGGCGGGACCACCCAGCACGATCAGCTTGGCGCCAACCGGAATATCGCCTTTCTCGACATGATCTTCCCGGATATTGCCCAAGCCACCGGCGATCATGATGGGCTTGTGATAGCCCCGCCATTCCTCGCCATTGGGTCCGACCACCTTCTCTTCAAAGGTCCGGAAATATCCACACAATGCAGGTCGACCAAATTCGTTGTTAAACGCGGCCCCGCCTAATGGCCCCTCGATCATGATGTCTAACGCCGAAACGATCCGCTCTGGCTTACCATAATCGCCTTCCCATGGCTGACGAAAACCTGGGATATTCAGGTTTGAAACGGAGAATCCGGTGAGGCCCGCCTTGGGCTTGGCGCCGCGACCGGTAGCCCCTTCATCGCGGATCTCGCCGCCGGAACCGGTGGCCGCGCCCGGAAAAGGTGAAATCGCCGTGGGGTGATTGTGGGTTTCCACCTTCATCAATATATGGACCGGCTCTTCGCGTCCCTGATAGACACCCGTTTCCTGATCCGGATAAAAGCGCGTGGCGTTATGACCGACAATGACTGCGGCGTTATCGCGATAGGCCGACAACACGCCTTCCGGATTCATCTCATACGTGTTCTTGATCATGGCGAACAGGGACTTTTCCTGCGCTTCACCATCAATGTCCCAGGACGCATTGAAGATCTTATGACGGCAATGCTCGGAGTTCGCCTGGGCAAACATCATGAGCTCGACATCGGTCGGATTGCGGTTCAATCCGCGATACGCCTGATCCAGGTAATCCACCTCGTCCTCGGCCAGTGCCAGACCCAGGCGGTTGTTGGCGTCAGCCAGGGCCGCACGACCTTGCCCCAGAATGTCGATGGTCGCCAGAGGTCTAGGGTCGGAGCCGTGAAACAACAGTTCGGCGCCGCCCATTTCATGGAAGACCGCCTCGGTCATACGGTCATGCAGGCAATTGGCAATCAACTGCCGTTGCTCAGTCTTCAGCGGCGCCTTGGCACGGACGTAATAGGCAATACCCCGTTCGATCCGCCGGATCTGGGGCAGCCCGCAGTTATGGGCGATATCCGTGGCCTTACTGGACCAGGGAGAAATCGTGCCCGGTCTTGGAACGACCAAGAACAGCACGCCGTCGGCCGGCTCAACCTTGGCCTGTGGTCCGTATTGCAGCAGCCGGTTCAATACCGCTAACTGGGCTGGCTCAGGTCGGGCGCTCACATCCACGAAATGCATGAACTCGGCGTACAGTGAGTCAACCAGATCGACCCGTGCCTGAATGAGGCTCAGCAACTTCTGTGTGCGGAATGAAGATAAGGCAGGCGCACCGCGCAGTTCTAACATATCCAGATCTCGCCATCGGAGGAGGTTTTCGAAAGGCCGACATGATACCCGAATTGGACTTTTGCAACCACTAAAAGCCCGCCCTTCGTCCCCGCTCCGGCCCACGACCAGGGTACTTCGCCAACCTCGGAAACGTGATTTCCACCATGCTTTCCGATACAGCCGCTTGGCGGAGGAGGTCATTTATCGACTACAATGATGATGATTCATCACCGTCCGAAGGATTGGGCGGAGGTCAGTCATGCTATTTTGCTGGTTAAAAGAGGTAGGCTAGAGCATGCGAATGGACAGCCTTTCCAGCAATCCGCCGTCGCGCCGGGCAGCCTTGCATGCCCTTTTGATGTGCGCGGTTGCCACGATCTTCGCGGGTTGCAGTCGCCCCACGATCATCGAAGAGATCCAGCAGGAACGGGTCCTGCACGTCATTACCCGTAACGCCCCCACGACCTATTTCGAAGGTCGTGATGGCGCCACTGGATTCGAATACGAACTGGCCAAACTGTTTGCCGATGAACTGGGTGTTGAGCTGCGTTTGCGAACGGCTGAAAACCTCGGCGAGATCTACGACGTTCTGGGCAAAAACTACACGCACTTTGCAGCGACCGGACTGAGCCTCCCAGCTGAATTGCGTGAACGTTACTCCGTCACCTCTGCCTATCTTCACATTACGCAAAAAGTCGTCTATCGGCAGGGTAGCCCGAAGCCGCGCACTGCAAAAGACCTGTTTGGCAAGCGCATTATGGTGATGGCCAACAGCAGCTCCGCCGAGGCACTCCGGCACCTGCGGGATAGCCAGCTGCCAGAACTGACCTGGGAAGAGACATCGGAAAACGAAGTTGTTGACCTTCTGCGCATGGTGGACGAAGGCGAAATCGAGTTCACCGTCGCTGATTCCAACGAGTTATCCGTTTATCAGGCCTATTATCCGAAAGTGGCCAACGCCTTCGACCTGACCG
>CAYXVO010000084.1:0-9177 GCA_964467875.1 uncultured Pseudomonadales bacterium
AAATGAAGAGAAATCCAAAGAAGAACAGGGTCGGCACGTTGAACAGCGGGCGCCCAAGCCAGAGCGTGGCAATCCAGGCGAAGACCTGGATTCCGCTCGGAATCGCCACCAACATGCTGGCGCCGGCGAAAAAGCCCTGGGCCACGAATGGAATGCCCACCGTGAACATGTGGTGGGCCCAGATCATGAAACTGATAAAGCCAGTGCCGATCACCGCCAACACCACCCAGGTGTAGCCCACGACCGGACGTTGGGCGATGGTGGCAATCATGGTGGTGATAATGCCCGCCGCCGGCAGGAAAATGATGTACACCTCCGGATGGCCGAACAGCCAGAACAGGTGCTGCCAGAGCAAGGAGTTGCCGCCCCGGTCACCCGCAAAGAACGGCCAGTCGAAAGCCCGCTCGAGTTCCAGCAGGATGCTACCCAGAATCAGCGGTGGAAAGCCCAGAATGATCATGAAGCCGGTGATGAGCATGTACCAGGCGAACAGCGGCATGCGCTGGATTGCCATCCCTGGCGCACGGCATTTCAGAATCGTGGCAACCAGTTCGACCCCGGCGGACACGGCGGATATTTCCACGAAGGTGATACCCAGCAGCCAGAAATCGGAGTTCAGGCCGGGCGTATAGGTGCTGCTCGACAAAGGCGTGTACATGAACCAGCCGGCGTCAGGGGCGGCGCCCACCAGTAGGCTGGAATACAGCAGGATGCCGCCGAACAGGTAACACCAATAGCCGTAGGCACTGAGGCGGGGAAACAGCATGTCCCGCGAGCCAATCATCTTGGGCAGCAGGTAAAAGGCGATTCCCTCCAGGATCGGCACCGCGAACAGAAACATCATGGTGGTGCCGTGCAGGGTAAAGAGCTGGTTGTAGATCTCCGGGGTCACGAAGTCGTTATCAGGGACTGCCAATTGGGTGCGGATCAGCATGGCCTCGATGCCGCCGATCAGAAAGAACACGAAGCCGGTGATGATAAAGCGCAGCCCAAGGGTACTGTGATTGACTACGCTCAATTGAGGCCAACCGGGCGCGGTGCCCCATATTCTGGAAAAGCGCTGGTGGAGCGTCTCCGCCTGTGTCGGGCTGCCCTGCTCGTTGGACTCCAATACATCCCTGGTCGTCACTACTTAGTCTCCCTAGGCGCCCGTGCCGGCGCCCGCTGCGCCGCCAGCCAGTGCTGAAACTCCTGCGGCGTCTGGGCGATTACATGAAACACCATATGGGCATGGCGCAAACCGCAAAACTCCGCACACTGGCCACGGAAGACACCCGGTTCATCCGCCTGGATCCGCAACTGATTCACCCGGTCTGGAAAAACATCCATCTTGCCCGCCAGATTCGGAACCCAAAAACTGTGGATGACATCCCGGCTGCGTAAAACCAGCTCCACCGGCTGGCCCGCCGGAATACGAAGCTCATTGGCAAGCGTGACAGCCCCCTGCCCGTCCTCGCCCGGATAGCGCACCTCCCACCAGAACTGGTGGCCGGTTACCTCGATCCGGTACGCGTCCGCCACCGGCGCGGACCAACGGTATCCGGCCTGCACCCCGTAAAACAGCAAGGGCGTCAGGGTGAGCAATGGCAGCGCGAGGCCACCGGCGAGAATAAAGGGCGTGGCTCGCAACGTCGCCCGCTTATCCGGATGCCGAAAAACCACATAGAGCGCCAGCACCATCACCAGCACGAAGATTGCGCAGCCGCCCCAGAACATACCCCACCAGATATGCGCGATATCCCCGGCGGCCGGACCGCGAGGATTAAGCATGGACTGCTCTCCGCCACAGCCCGCGATGAGGGGCGACAGCGACGGCCAAAGGCGGCCAACAACTTCTGGGAACTTCCCTTTCATGCAATGCCAGCTCCGCTGAATTGGTATCGGGCGACGAGTCCTCTGGCGCCGGGGCATTCGCCTTGCGTTGCGTCCTGGCGATCCCTAGCTTTGAAGTGAGATCCAGTTCCATTAAAAGGTCGAGCGCGGCAAAGACAAAGTAACGACCTGGTGAGTTCTCAATATGAAGGAGCGGCTTGAATGCCCTGGATGGTAGCGATCCATATCATTTTTATCCTGGCCTGGTCTGCCGGACTTCTCGGTCTGATGTACCTGCTCGCGGTGCGCAAGAAACAGGGCGAAGCACAGGAAATGGAGTTTCTGGAGCGTCTGGAACGTAAGCTTTATCTGCGGATTGCCACCCCGGCTGCGGTTCTCGCCGTAGCGTCGGGTGTCTGGCTGATGGCAACACGGGGATTCGACGGCGGCTGGATGCTGGTCAAGCTGGCTCTGGTGTTCGTCATGGTGCTAGGCCATGTCTACAGCGGCAAGCTGCTCAAGGATTACTGGCGGGGCCGGACCCGCCACCGTTCATTGTTCTATCACAGCTACAACGGCATTCAGATACTGACCATCACCGCCATCATCTATCTGGTGGTCAGCAAGGCCTTTTGAGTCGCCCTATTCCAGGTCACGTTTCTCATCCCCGGGCGAAACGCCGATCCCATGCTCGAACACCAGAGAGCCGCCCAGCCAACCGGCCAGGCCCACCACCACGAAATTGAGCAGACTGAACGCCAGCCCCCAGGGCCAGAGCGATGCGACCGGATCACTCCAGCGCCACACCAGATTCCCCCCCACGACCGCCACCGCCATGATGCCTGAGATAAAATGCATCCAGCTGCCCACGAACTTGCGGATTTTAGGTGTCAGCAAGAACTCTAGCGTACCCGCCAGCGCGGCCACCACACCGGTGACGAAACCCGCAAGGATCAGCCAGTAGGACACCTGCGCCCAGAACGCCTGTTTCGTCCAGAGATATGCAAGATCGGTCGCCACCAGGGTCATCAAGAAAGTAATCGGAAAATTCACCAGCATGGCGTGAAGCGGATGGCCGGCGATGGCGATGGTGGAACCGGTGCCCTTGGGTTTTGCCATAAAGCCTCCGTGGCCATGGAATGAACAAACGAGAGAATCTGTATGGCAAGTATAAAGAGAGGCCAGGCGTGCATGCGGACTGGCAGCGCGCCGGAGCGGCGGACTGCAAGAAAAGTGATGGGTCCGGGAATACGACGTAGCCCCTGGGCCGAGCCAGGGGCTCGTTCTCAGGTACGGGAACGGGAGTCGTTAAGGGTCGCGACGGTGACAGGTTGCGCGGCGTTGCCCTGGGCCAAACGGTCCACGGCCTCGCCGCCCTGCTGGGCCAGTTCCGCCAGGCGATCGATCTGTGCGTCGAGCTTGGGCAGGGCCTCGCGCCGGTAACGAGAAACCTCATCAATGGCGCCTATGACATCGGTGAACGCCTGCTCCAGCTTTTCCATGTCCAGCACCGTGGAGGACGCGCGGGTCTGAATCTCCACGCCCTGGCTGCGTAGGGCCTGGGCGGTTCCGGCAATCAGATCGGAGGTAGTGGTGTTGAGTGCTTCCACCCGGTCCAGCACCAAGCGCTGATTGGCCAGCGCCAAGGCCACAACCACCGCCACGTTGAGGGCGGACACCGTGACATTGATGGCCCGATCCACGCCGCGCATCAGTTCCCGGTTGTTGCGAATCACCACTTCCAGTGCCAGCACGCCTTGTTGGCTTACCGCCAGTTGCTGCTGCAGATCGACAATGCGCTGACGCAGCGGGAACAGCAGCTCCTCTTCCACAAAGCGCCGCTTGTCCGCCTCCGCTGGCAAGTCCACCACCGCACTGCGCAGGCGCTGGTCAATCAGGCGACCGAGCTCGATCTGGCGGCGCAGCTGATCAAGCAGACCACGCAACGCCTCCTGATCGTCCGCCAGCGTCAGATTATCCCGGCGCAACATTTCCCGCCCGGATTCCAGATCGGCGATGATGGCGTCGAGCGCCTCCTGGGACGTCTCAAATTTGTGAAAATAGCGCTCCAACCGGTTTCCCATGCCCGGAATAAACGACAGCACGCGCGCCAAACCGCCGCTCTGCAGGTTCTGCCGGTTTGGATCCAGATCCTGCATTTTCCCACGCAGGCTGATCAGCGCCTTGGCCACCGGCCCGCCCTCGTCGCCCTGATGGGCCAGCTTGCGAATAGGTGCCTGCAGCATGGCGCTGCGATGCGCGGCCTGACGCTGAACCTCCACGCCCATGCCGTCCACCGCCTGGCGCTGCCGATTTGACGAACCGTCGGCCGCACTGTTCAGCACATCCCGAACGAAGGTATCCGCCAGCGCTTCCAGCTCCGAATCCACCTCCGCTGCAGGCTCTAGTGTCCGTTCAACCTCCTGGGCAATGTCCTCCATTGGGGGTAACGAGAGGCTTAGCGGTGAGGGCCCAGCCTCGCTGGTGGCCGTGGGCTTTGAAGTTTCGGTCATAGTGCACCCTTCCTGTGTCCATAGAGTTCCGCTTTATCAATCAGGCGCCGCAGATCGGATAAGGCAATCTCGGCCGCCTGCGCCGCCTGTGGCCGCTCGGTTTCCACCCGGGCCATTGCCACTGCGGCATCATCCAGCGCCGTTAATACCGTCTCATTGCGAGCCATCAGCTCCCGCAGGCGCTGCTCGGTATCATCAACCAGTTGCATGCGCTGGCTCAAGGCGTGACGCTCCTGTTCCGGCATCCGATTTCCTTCCCGATTCGCTTCCTGGAGAAGCCGCCGACGCACATAATCCACGTCGATTCCCGCAACACCTTCGGCAAAGGATGCCATGCTATTGAGATTGTCGATCGCACCACGACAGACCTCGGCGACCACCCCATGCCAACGCTCAAACGTCACCTCACGGGGATCGAATTTGGCACGCAATACCTCCAAGGCCCGCTGGTAGCGGGTGTATAACCGATCCGCCTGTACCGCGTGTGCAGGTCGCCGCGCCGTCACCAGCCGCTGCTTGCCGGCGCACAGCGCCAGCACCACCTGATCGGCATCCACCGGCGGCTGCTCCGGATTCAAGACGTACATGCCCGCCTCGCGCTGCTCCTGCTCAAGCGCCATCCGCCGCTCCGTGGCCTCTGCCTCCAGCCGCGCAAGGCGTCGACGCTCCTGCCGGTTCGCTCGCCAGCGGCGCCAACGACGCTCCAGCGGTACTTCAACGGCGATCGCCACCAATCCTGCCAGCCACCCTTCCAGCGAGGGGGAAAAGCCACCCCACAAGGATGTCAGCCACAATAAAAACGCCAGGAAGGGAAATGCAAACCAATAACGCACGAACACCTGGCGCCGCTGGGGCGGCTCGGTGGGCAGCGCTCGCCGGGGATTCACCAGCCCCATGAAAAACCAGGGCAGACAGGACAGAAACAGTCCATAGGCGAAACCCTGAAGAAAACCGTACATTTCCATGACTCCTGCCGTGAAACGGCTGACTGAACTCAACGCACCTGACATCGTATGACACGGCCGGAGCGCCGGCCCTTCCGCACTTGATTCGCACTAGGGCTACACTAGCTCGCTCTGCACTAAAGCAGCAATAGTCTAGAGATAAGGGCGTTCGCCATGTTTTAAATAGACAGCCGCCCTGGTAGGACAATGAAACCGCGGCTTTCGTTCATCCCCCGCCCGGCTTGCGGGCAGTCCGCTTCCCAGTACGTCGCGTCGACTTTTGACCACCCGCCTTGCGTCGAAAGGCCGGTTTGGTCGCCTGCACACCGGTCAGGCCCGTCGGAATACTGGCCTGGCTGTGGGCAATCAGTTGCGCCAGAGATTGCTCCAGGGGCTTCATAAATCCGTCATAACTGAACTGACGCTGGCTGATACCGTTCAATGCGACTTCCCACTGGGCGGTCATATCCGGTGTCACGGCGGATTCCGGTAAGCTTTCAATGAGCCCGGTGCCAGCCGGCGTGGCACGGATCGCCTTGCCTTCCCGCCGCAGAAACCCCCGTTTGAACAAAAGCTCGATAATGCCGGCCCGGGTGGCCTCCGTACCCAGCCCGTCGGTGTCCTTGAGTACCTTGCGTACCTCCGGATCCAGAACAAAGCGGGAAATCCCGGTCATTGCCGCCAGCAGCGTTGCGTCATTGAACGGCTGCGGCGGCCGGGTCTGCTTCTCCAGCAGCTCGCCTCGCTCACAGAGCAACCTGTCCCCTTGCCGCAGCGGGGGCAACTCGACGTTTGCAACTGAGGCGTCCGCCTCTGATCTGGCGTCGTCCCCGGCCCCTTTGCGTGGCGCCGAGGTCTGCTCATCGCTTTTTCCAAACAGGACTTTCCAGCCCCAGCTACGGGTCTGGCGGGCACTGGCGGTAAACAGGCCGCTCCCTATCCGCACCTCTACCTGGGTTTCCAGATACTCATAGGCCGGATAGAACTGACACAGGTACTGGCGCGCGATCAGCTCATAGATTTGGCGCTCGCCCTGACTCAAGCCCTGTACCGACGCTTTGCGCTCGGTCGGAATGATCGCGTGATGGGCCTCCACCTTGGCGTCATCCCACACCTTGCTCCGCACTGCCAGGTTCGCATCGGTACAGACGGCAGCGAGGGCCTCACTGTTGTTCTGGATGGCACCGACCACCGCATGGCGGCGCGCCCAATGATCGGTCGGCAAATGCCGGCTATCGGAACGTGGATAGGTGATCAGCTTGTGCCGCTCATACAACTGCTGGCACAGATCCAGAACCTGTTGCGCGCTTAGGCCGAACCGGCGGGCCGCATCAATTTGCAGGCTCGACAGGTTATAGGCCAGTGGCGGCGCCTGCTTCCGTGGTTTCTGCTGAAGTGAAGTAACCAGCGCCGGCTGTTGGGTAATCCGGCGAACCACGTTCTCCGCCAGCGCCATGTTGAGCACACGCCCCTCCTCATCCATGTAGGGTTGGCAGGCTTCACTGGGTTGCCACTGAGCGGTAAACATCCCGCCTTGATCAGTCACCAGATGCGCGAGCACCTCATAGTAAGGCTTACTGACGAACGACTCGATTGCCTGATCCCGGCGTACGACCAAGCCCAGCACCGGCGTCTGAACCCGACCCACCGACAGCACGCCCGCGTAGCCGACCTTGCGCCCCTGCAGGGTATAGGCCCGGGTCATGTTGATGCCATACAGCCAGTCGGCGCGGCTGCGCGCCAATGCCGATGTGGACAACGCAACGAACTCCTGATTACTGCGCAGTTGAGTCAGTGCCCGGGCGACCGCTGTCGGATTGAGATCACTGATCAGACAACGCTGGGTGCTGGCACGCTTGGCCGCGCTCACCTTGAGATAAGCAATAACCTGATCCACCAGCAGCTGCCCTTCCCGATCCGGGTCGCCCGCATGCACCAGTTGGTCGGCCGTCTTGACCAATTGGCGCAGAACGCCGAGCTGCTTGCGGGTCTGGGCTTTTGGCGTCAACTGCCATTGTTCGGGTACGATCGGAAGATGTTCAAAGCGCCACTGCTTGAAGGCCGGATCGTACGCATCCGGTTCGGCCTGCTCCAACAGATGACCAATGCACCAGCTGACACAATCGCCGTTACCGGCCCGGATGAAGCCATCCTGCTTGCTCAAGGGCTTGGGCAGCACTTCGGCAATGGCGCGACCGAGGCTGGGCTTTTCGGCGATGTAGAGAATCACGGCAGACCTTATCTGTATGAATATACAGGCAACTAGCCTACCTGATTCAGGGGCTCGCTGTCACCCTGAGCCGGTGCTTCATCCAGGCTTTCATCCAGCGCGCTATCCACAACGTCACAAATCAGCTTACGCAGCCAACGATGCCCGGCATTGTGGTGAAGCAGAGGGCTCCAGGCCATCTTCAGTTCAATGGGCTCAATAGGAAACGGCGGTTCCTTTAATACAAAATGAGCGCTATCGGCTTTTAGCTGCGCCACCCGACTCGGCAGCGTCGCGACCAGGTCATGCTGTTTGGCCAACAGCATCGCCACCTGATAGTGACGGGTAAACACACTGATATTGCGCTTGGCCCCGAGCGCCACCAGGGCTTCGTCAACCCAACCCAGGCGCTGCACATCCTCCGGGTTGACACCCACACCGACACCGAAGCCGGTCTTGCTCACCCAGATATGGCTCGCCTGCAGGTAGGTCTCCAGGGTGAAGTTATGAACCAGGACATTGTCGGCGCTCATCAGGCAGGAAAAGCTGTCTTTCCAGAGCGTTTTCTGGTGAAAGGACTGGGGAATGGTGTCGAAGCGGTTGATGGCCATGTCCACCCGCCCCTGCTCAACGTCCTCGAAGGTCACGTCACTGGGGGTGAGCACGTCCAGCGTCACATTCGGCGCAACCTTGCGCACCACCGCCAGCATGTCCGGGATGAGCGTGGACTCGGCATAATCACTGGCCATAATGCGAAACACCCGGCGACTGCTGAGATCGAAATCCCGGTCCGGCTTCATGACCTTTTCGATGTTGAACAGAATTTCCCGAATGGCCGGCTTGATCTCCAGGGCCAACTCCGTCGGCGCCATACCTTCGCTGGTCCGGACCAGCAAGGGGTCGTCAAACACCAGCCGCAGCCGCTTAAGACTATTACTCATGGCCGGCTGGGTGATACCCAGATGATTGGCGGCCTTGGTGACATTCAGTTCGCGCAGCAGAACATCCAAATGGACCAGCTGATTGAGATCGACCTTGCCCAGATCCATCGCCCTTGCCTCGTTTATTGGGAGGCTCGGATTCTAGCATTCACGCAAAATATAGTAAGTAGGATTTCTGAAATGCCCATGAATACCGTCAGATTCGGCGTAATCGGCCTAAATGACGCCCACAAAAAAGGGGCGGATTGCTCCGCCCCTTTTCTCACCACTGGCCACCTTAATAGGTAGCCGTGAACCGGTATTAGAACTGGTTCATGGTGTTGTCTTTACCGGAAGCCTTCAGAGCAGCTTCACCAGCAAAGTATTCCTTATGGTTGTCACCGATGTCGGAGCCAGCCATGTTCTGGTGCTTCACGCAAGCGATGCCTTGACGGATCTCTTCGCGCTGAACGCCTTTCACGTAGGCCAGCATGCCTTGGTCGGCGAAGTAGCCCTTGGCCAGGTTGTCGGTAGACAGAGCAGCCGTGTGGTACGTCGGCAGCGTGATCAGGTGGTGGAAGATACCAGCCTGAGCAGAACCGTCGCGCTGGAAGGTACGGATCTTCTCGTCGGCTTCTACCGCCAGATCAGTTGCGTCGTACTCAACGCTCATCAGGTTAGCGCGGTCGTATGCAGATACGTCCTTGCCAGCTTCAGTCCAAGCATCGAACACTTGCTGACGGAAGTTCAGAGTCCAGTTGAAGGACGGGCTGTTGTTG
>CAYXVO010000085.1:0-9134 GCA_964467875.1 uncultured Pseudomonadales bacterium
TTTTTTTACACCAGGCTCGCCAGGTTGAGCATAAGTCGGCGCCTGATTCACTGAACTTTTAAAGAAGGTGTTCCCTTTTCCTCCACGGCCACCGTGCAAAAAGACATACTCCTGGCCGTGCTCTAAAAGTTCAAAGGATTCATTTGTTTCTTTATCTCGAATGATAGTGCCAATAGGAAGCTCAAGAACAAGATCTGCACCATCTGCACCAGCTCGTCATGGGAGAACGACTTGCGGAAATGGAAGAAGCGGTACCGCATGGTCTCCGGCGACAGGCAGGTGTGAAACTCCAGGTGAGCCTGTTCATCCTCGGCCCGAATCGGGCGCAGCTCAACCCGCCGCCCCGACTTGGGCAATGTCAGGATTTCCGTTAACTCATCCGGATAGGGCTGGATCGACAGGCGCGCCGGCTCCGCCAGGTCGGCCGCCACTTCAACCGCCACCACACCTTGCGTGGTGAACAGCAAGGGCAGAATCTCAAGGCCCTGGACCTCAGGATTGTCGATAACGATCAGAGACAGCGCCACCAGCACCTCGCAGATCTTGTGAATATCCTGCTCGGGGTGATAGCTGAACTCCTGCAGCACCTTGTACATGAAGGTCTGGCGCAACAGATCGTGGGCCAGCGCCATATTCAATGGCGGCAGCGCCACCTTGCGGTCTTCAATCACGTTAATCGCGGCCCCCCCGGAGCCACAAACCACCAAAGGTCCGAATACCGGGTCCCGGGTGATACCGGCACTGAAGGCAACGCCGCCCATGCCGGGAAAAGCCTCCTGCACGGCAAATCCGAGAAAGCCACTCTTGGGGTAGTAACGGCGGTACTGCTGCAACAGAACCTGACAGGAGCGGCGCAAGGCTTCCTCTTCATTGAGCCAACGCACAGTCCCCTGATAACGGCCACGCCCGGATGCCTCCTCCATGAAGGGTGAACGGCTGGCCTGGTGCAGCACGGTCACATTGAGCGGTCGCCCCAGTTTGCGATGCACCTCGACCACTTCCTCTTCATCATCGCAATACCAGGTCTCCAGGGTGGGAATGCCATAGCACTGCACCAACTCCCGCGCCTCCCCATGGGACAGGTAACTGCGCTTGCGGGTACTGGCCGTCCGGATAATGTTGCGTGCCCGCTCCCGATCCACCAGATGATCCGTGTGAGTGGTCGGCGTCTCCTTGAGCAGGCGTTGGCTGCGCTTATGATTAACATGATGCATGAACGCTTTTACCGCCTTGTCGGGCGTGAAATACGTGGGCAGCCCAGCCTGGTAGAACGCCGCGCGGGCATCCATCACCGTGCTCTGACCGAGCCAGCAGGTAAAGACGTTGAGGCGGGTGCGCCTGGCCGCGGAAATCACGGCATCGGCAATTTGCAGACTATCTTGGGTCAATGAGGGCGCATACATCACCAGGACGTTGGTAATGTCCGGATCCCGGTCGAGGATTTCCAGCACCTGGGCGTAGAGCTGTGGCGTGGCATCGTAGTTCAGGTCAATGGGGTTCTTACGGGTCCAGTAGTGTGGCAGCACCGACTCCAGTGCCTTGCGGGTTGGTTCCGATAAGTGGGCCAACTCGCCACCCAGGCTGGCCAGGCGATCCACCGCCAGCACGCCCGGCCCCACGCCGTTGCTCAAGATGGCGAGGCTCTCTTTGCGAATCGGACGCATGCGGGTCAGTGTTTCAATGGCGTCGAACATTTCATCCGTGCCATTGACCCGCAACACGCCAGCCCGGCGCAGCACCGCATCGTAAACCTGATCGCTGCGGACAATGCCCGCCGGCAGAATCTGGGGTTGCCACTGGGACTCAGGCACCCGCCCGCTCTTGATCGCGATCACCGGTTTGGTCCGCGACGCCGCGCGGACGGCGGAGATAAAGCGACGCGGATTGCGGATCTGCTCGATGTGCATCATGATCGCCTTGGTGCCACGATCCTGAGTGAAGTAATCGATGAGATCGTCCAACGCCACGTCCAGGCCATCGCCCAGAGTCACCACATGGGAGAAGCCCACGCCACGGCTGAAGGACCAGTCGATGATGGCACTGGCAATGGTGCCGGACTGGCCAATGAAGGCGATCTTGCCGGGCAGAACGCCCATGTGGGCATAGGTGGCATTGATATGACGAGACGGCACCATGATGCCGATGGTGTTCGGGCCCAGCACCCGAATGCCGGTTTCCCTGGCGGCCTCCTCCACCGCATGCATCAGCGGTCGGCCGCTCAGACTGTGGGTTCGCGACAAACCGCCAGTCATCACCACCGCGGCCTTCAGGCCCAGGTTGCCCAACTGCTTGACCATGCGCGGCACGGTTTCCGGCGGCGTACAGATGATCGCAAGTTCCGGCCGGAACGGCATGCGGGTGACCTTGCGCACACAGCGAATGCCATGCACGCTCTCATAACCACTCTGGTTCACCACCAGCAATTTGCCCGGGTAATCCGATGCCAGCAAGTTGCGCAGCACAATCCCGCCCAGGCTCAGGGGCTTCTCGGAGGCACCGATCACCACAATGGATGCTGGATTGAAAAGTGCTTCTAAATATTTGGTGCTCACATTCCCCGCCTTCTGCTGCCGTCAGAACAGACTACACTCTATGAAGAGGTGCCACCGACAATCAAGCATTCATGCATGACCCGAACGGAATCCGGCGCTCCATACACCTGTCTATTTATTCAGCATCCTGCGTCCGATACACTGGACCATTCGTCAGCCCGTGAATCAATCATCCATGAAGACCGCGCTCATCTGCCATCAGGACTGCATGTTACACGACATGGGTTCCGATCATCCCGAAAGCCCGGCGCGCATCGGCGCCATCCTCAATCAGCTGGAAGAAAGTCGCGTCCTCCAGGAGCTGGACATGTATCGCGCCATACCGGTCAGTCAGGAAGCCCTGCTGCGGGTACACCCGGCGACCTATATCGAGCAACTCAGGGTCATGACGCCGAAACGAGGGCGGGTATACGCCGATCCCGATACCGCCATCATGATCCACACCCTCCCCGCTGCCTATCTGTCCGCTGGCGCCGCCGTCCAGGCCACCGACCTGGTGTTGTCCGGCCAGCACCAGACCGCCTTCTGCGCCACCCGTCCGCCCGGTCATCACGCCGAGCGCAACAAGACCATGGGCTTTTGCTTTTTCAACAACGTCGCCGTGGCGGTACGCCACGCGATGCAGCACCACGGGCTCACACGTGTTGCGATCATTGATTTCGATGTGCACCAGGGTAACGGCACCGTGGATATCTTTCAGGATGATCCCAATGTGCTGATGTGCTCCAGTTTCCAGCACCCCTTTTACCCCCACAGCCATTACTTCATCCAAAAGCCGAACATCATCAATTCGCCCCTGGAAGCGGGCACCGGCGGGCTGGAATTCCGCCAGCGGGTGGAACGGGACTGGCTCAAGCCCCTGCAGCAGCACAAGCCGGAAATGATCTTTATTTCAGCGGGATTCGACGGCCACGCCCTGGACCCCATGGGCGAGCTACAACTGGTGGAGGCGGATTATCGCTGGGTGACGGAGATGGTTATGTCGGTGGCGCGGGAGTACGCCCAGGGGCGTGTGGTGTCGGTGCTGGAGGGCGGCTATCACCTGCAGGCACTGGCGCGCAGTGTCGAGGCGCATTTGGAGGCGTTGGCGGGGCTGCGGTGATACAGCCCCACCGGGAATTGAACTTACACGAGCCCTTCTTTGACTGCCTGCTCGCGAATGCCGTCCCAGCCGGCCTTGACGGTGTGAAGATGGCCGGCCACTTCGTCCAGCATGTCAATGTCATTCTTGATGTTTGCCTGAAACAACTGGAATTCGAGATATTCGTAGAGGCGCTCCAAATTCTCCGCAATCTCTCCGCCCTTTTTGGTGTCCAGAAAGCCACGAAGCCCGCCAACGATCTCGATTGCTTTCGAGATCAAACGGTTCTTGCCTTCAAAGTCCTGACGCTGAATCAATCCCTTGGCCATGGAGATACGCTCCAGGGCACCATCGAACAGCATTTGAATCAAGCGATGGCGATCCGCATCGACAACACCAGTCTGACGATTGACGGATTGATACATATTAAGCGCGTTCATAGCTCACCTTTAATACAGGCATTCGTGTCGAGGAATTCAGGCAGCGCCCGCCCCCTCACCGTTCATTCTAGTCGCTATTTCTTACCATTCGAGGCAACCAGTGCTTCCAGTTGCCCTTTGATGAAGTTTTCGGTGCTCTTGAGCCGGGAAATCATCATGTCCGCAGCGGTAAACTGTTTGGACAGCCTGGCGATCAGAGACTCAACCCGCTGATCCAGTTTAACGCGCTGCTGGGCGATATTATCCAGTTGCTGCTTGAAGCCTTCGGTTGTGGTCGTAACAGCACCTTCCAGATCAAGAAAGCCAGTGATCATATTGACGAACTGGCTACCGATCCCCTCGATGTGGGATACCGTACCGCGAGCACCCAGCGCGCCACCGGTGATGCGAACCTCCAATCCTTCGGCGTTGCTACCCTTCGCGGCCGTCAAGCTCTGTCCGCTTCCCGTCGCCTCCTTGCCGTTGATCGTTCCAGCGACATCGACCCCCGCCGTACCCGAGCCCGCGTTGATTCCCAAGGTCGCGAGCGTATTGGCCCCGACTGCCGA
Source organism: uncultured Pseudomonadales bacterium (assembly GCA_964467875.1). Taxonomy (GTDB): domain Bacteria; phylum Pseudomonadota; class Gammaproteobacteria; order Pseudomonadales; family Oleiphilaceae; genus JAEZAA01. The sequence goes on from CAYXVO010000085.1 coordinate 4,622, forward strand.
GAACTCAATGCTCGACTTGCTACCGTAGGTTTCCGAGGTGAAGGTCAATTGATTATTTTCGTCCAGACCAACCTTGACGGTGACACCCTGCGCCCTCAGATTCTCGTCGCCATTGATACGGTTCTGAATTTCCGCAGCCAATGCCTCGTTGGTATAGCCATACTCGTTGTGAGTCAGGGCAATGGGGCCTGACATCACACCGTCGATCTTGACGGAAAAACTGTCGTTATCCCCGTCGACGACGGTGCTGCCGGTCAACGCGACATTGCCGCTATAGCTACCTTGGGTGGCAAGCTGGGTAATTTCAATATTGTAGGTGCCCACCTTGGTGTTGGTGCCGGCTCGCACGAACTCCACTTGCGAGTCACTGGTACGGCCTTGTCCGGCAAACAGGGCAACCACATCCCGTTCGTTGGCAACCAACTCCTCTTTTAGCTTGGTCTGATCCAGGGTGAGCTTGCCGGTCTTGGAATCCGTGGAGATGCCCACTTCCGAGAGGCTGCGGATCTTGCTTCCTTCCAGCCCCTGAACGATTGATCCAAGAATTGCCTTCGATTGTGCACTAATCTGCCGTACGGAAGAGTTTCCAACCAGCGTACCGCCTGCGCCGCCGCCCGGATTGAACGCGGTCACCTCGTTGATTAATTCCTGCAGTTCATTGAACTTGTCAACAAACTCCTGCACCCGTTCGGCGACCAGATCTGTGTCTCGGGCGACTTTCACAATGGCGGGAGATGTGGTTTCCGCCGTCAGATTAAACGTCAGCCCTTCAATCAGATCGGATACGCTGTTCGAGGAACGGGTAACACTGATGCCGTTAATGGAAAACTGGGCGTCCTCAGCCGCAATCATCTGATTCAGATTCTTGGTCGTGGCATCGTAAGCCAGCCGCGAAAGACCATTGCCGTCCGTACTATCGCCGTCGTTATCCTGAATACCTATTTCGATACCGTTGACTGCACCGGTCTTTTCCGCCGTCATGATCAGCTGGAATCCGGAGCCGGTATTGATGACGCTTGCGGAAACCCCCATCTTGGCGTTGTTGATTTCCTTGGCAATCCCATCCAACGTGTTATTGGCGTTGGTAATGTTGATAATTTTGCTGACACCACCCACGGTAACGGTCATCCGGCCTGCGCCGATTGCCGTCTCGTCCTTGTCCGGAAATACACCTGTTGCAAGCGAGTGAGCCGAGGCCAGTTTACTGACCTGCATGGAATACTGCCCTACGGCGGCCGAGTTTGAGGCCGTAACGGCAACCGCAGAATTGGAGGACGTTCCGATACGAGGAGCAAGCGAGGCCACATTTCCGAGGGAACGTGCATTTAAACGAAGATCGGTGATCAGGCTTTGGATACGGCCGAAATCCGACAGCTTGGCTTTGGCAGTCTCTTCCTGCTGATTCAAGCGCGACTCGGTTGGTTTACGCTCGGCATTCGCCAGCTTGTCGATCAAATCGCTGGTCAATACGCCGGAACCAATACCGATGGATGAAATGCCTGCCATAATCTTTTACCTCCGCAGCCTCCGAGCATAGCCAAAGATTGCCTCCGGCCTATTCTCTTCATGCAGGTTATCGGCAAAAAGGGGCAAAACTTTGCCCCTTTCCTGTTAAGAATCGTAAATCCTTGCCGATTTCCTAGACCTTCACATTAAACAAACTCAATGGTTCGTCTTGCTGCAAGTTGCGCGCCAATTTTAGGACCACTTCGTCGGGGAGCTGTCGTATGATCTCTTGAGTCTTGCGGTCTATGACTGTAATGATGGTTTTTCCTGAGCTTTCGTCCATCTCAAAGGAAAGGTCCCGCTGAACCGACTGCACATAGTCGCTCAACTGTGTGACCGCCTCCCGCAGCTCTATTTGCTGATCCTTCTGTAATACCCCACTGCGCTCGCGCGTAGCGTTTTCCGCTATCGGCTGCAGCTTGGCTTCACGAGACGCACTCTGCGCCGCATCGTTCATCCTTACCAGCGTCACTGCCGATTGCCGAGACTCAGGCGACGGTGATGATACGGCTGTCCTGGCGCTTTTCACCAGGCTCAGGTCGTTCAGCTTGACGTCACTCATGATTCACCTCACCGACTATCAAAGACTTAAGCCGGGATCTTACGATCCCGGCCCTTTACCTACCAGTTTCCGTTACTGCAGCAGTGACAGAACCTGCTGGGGTCTCGCGTTGGCCTGAGCCAGAACCGAGATACCGGCCTGCTGCAGTACCTGTGAGCGAGACAGAGCTGCGGTTTCGGCAGCGAAGTCCGCGTAACGGATACGGCTGTTGGCGGCGGACAGGTTCTCTGCGGTTGCCTGCAGGTTCTGTACGGTCAGGTCAAAGCGGTTCTGGATCGCACCAAGCTCGGACGCCTTGGAGGAGATCGTTGCCAGCGCATTATCCACTGCCTTGATCGCCGTCTCGGCACCAGCGATGGTACTGATGTCGAGGTTGCCCAGTGTGGTCCCGCTTTCGACACCGCCGTAGCTGCCGACTGCGAAGCCTGCATTGTCAATGTTACCCGTCAGCGTCGTCAGCTCGATCTTACCTGCGGATTGCAGCGTTACCGAGCCGAAATGCTCGCCGTCCTCCAAACCGAGGTCTGCATCCTCGCCACCCGCACCTTCCATGATGATGTTACGACCATCTTCGGCGATCAAGCGGAAGCTGTCTGCACCGAACGCCTCTGCCCGCACACCGGTCTGACCGGATACAGAGTTGAAGGCGTTGACCACGGCAGCCTGGGCTTCAGCAACCGTCGCACCGTTCGCGGTAGACACATTGACGGCAATGCCATTTACGGTGATGTTAGCGGATTTGCCGTCGCCGTCGCCGATGGTTCCGCCCTGCACTACGTTCTCGTTGGCAGCCGCAGTGACACCAGACTTGTCGCTGACCGCGTTGATGGCCGCGGCAATGGCGATGGCTGATTGGTCGTTATTTGCGCTAGAAGCCGTATCCTGAGAGTCGAAAGTCGCCCCCACCGATACACCGTTGATGACCAGGTCACCGCTGGTGAGGTTTCCTGTTGCAGCGTTTCCAACCACTCCGCTGTTGCCGCCGCTAAAGGTACCCACCTGCAGACCGGCATTGGCACTGATGTCACCCGTGGTGGAGTCCAGCGAGATGCCAGAGCCGTCTTTGGACACCAGGGTAAAGGTACCCGTATAGGTCTCGGCTGCACCGATACCAAAGTCGGATGCAGTCGCACCGTCTTCGATGATGATGTTACGGCCGTCATCCGCGATCAACGTGATACCTTGAGACGGGTCGGATGCGATCTCTGCACGAACACCGGTCTGAGCCGATTTCTCGTTGATCGCCGAGGCAACCGCTTCCAAGTTGGCCTTCGTACTCAGGTTGGCGTTTACGGAAGCCGTGATTTCCACACCGTTAATGTTAAAGTTACCCGCAGTGTCCGAGGCCGAAATCTCGCCACCGGCCACAGAGTTAGCGTTGACGAGTGCAGTCACTCCAGTCTGCTCGGAGATACGGTTGATTGCTGCCGCCTTGGCAATGGCGGATTCGGCCTTGTCACCGGAAGACAGGGTGTCGTCTACCCCCTGGGAAGCGCCGACTGCAAAGCCGTTGATCACCAGATCACCGGCAACCAGCGCGTTGGCACCGGACGTCTGAATAGACGAGATACCGTCGTTCTGTGCCTTACCCAGGGTATCGACGCCAACCTTGCCGATACCGAAGGAAATGGTTTCACCCACGTTCGCACCGGTCTGGAAGGTGGCTTTTTCGAAGGAGCCGTCCAGCAGCTTCTTGCCGTTGAAGTTGGTCTGCTTGGAGACCTTGTCGATTTCCTGAATCAGCTGATCCACTTCCTGCTGCAGTGCGACCCGGTCAACCTTGCTGTTGGTGTCGTTAGCGGACTGAACAGCCAGTTCACGAACACGCTGCAGGTTGGTAGTAATGGAGTTCAGGGCACCTTCCGCGGTCTGCGCCAGGGAGATAGCATCTCCGGCGTTACGTACCGCGACGTTGGTACCACGAATCTGGGATTCGAAGCGGGTGGAAATTGCCAGACCGGCCGCGTCGTCTTTCGCGCTGTTGATCCGCAAACCGGAAGACAGGCGCTGCAACGCAACATCGTTGGCCGCCTGGTTCTTGTTCAAGTTGCGCTGCGCATTAAGAGACGCAATGTTGGTGTTGATAATCTGGGGCATGATGCTTCTCCTGTTGTAACCTTTTTCAATCTGATGCGTTGAGAAAGGCTTTACGCTTTCAACACAATCAGGTGCTGGATCAATTGCGTTTAACCTGTCTGATTGGGTTAACGGCCCGCTTCAAAATTCCTTTAAGGCAATTATGTAACGAAATGCAACAAGCCCCCTTTCCCTTCCTTATACGCCCAACTCTCCTAATGACGGACAAGGCCCGCCAAATTTCCTACCAGCGTCCAGCGGAATTTCATTGAAGCGGCAATATTCCGTCTTATTGCCGCCTTGCCGCCGACCATTGCCGCTGTGTATGCACAAAAACGCGACGACTAAAAACTTCATATCAGTTTGTTT
>CAYXVO010000086.1:0-9022 GCA_964467875.1 uncultured Pseudomonadales bacterium
CCTGCTGACGCAAAGCCTGAGCAACGCGTCCTTCTGCATCTACATGCCGAAATTCACCGTGACCATCTACGAGGTACTGTCGGCACCGATCTCCTATGGGGAGATCCTGCTGGGATATGTGGGCGCAGCCGCCACCAAGGCAATCCTGCTGGCCCTGATCATTCTCGTGACCGCACGCCTGTTCGTGGATTTTCAGATCGAGCACCCGCTGTGGATGCTGATTTTTCTGGTGCTGACCGCGGTCACCTTCAGTCTGTTCGGCTTTATCATCGGCATCTGGGCGGATGGCTTCGAGAAACTGCAACTGGTGCCGCTGATGGTGATCACGCCGCTGACGTTTCTGGGTGGCAGTTTCTATTCCATCAATATGCTGCCCCCGGTCTGGCAGACGGTCTCCCTGTTCAATCCCGTGGTGTATCTGATCAGCGGGTTCCGCTGGAGCTTCTACGGCGTCGCCGACGTCAATGCGGCGGTCAGCCTGGGCATGACGCTGGTGTTTCTGGTCGCCTGTTTGCTGGTGGTGGGCTGGATCTTCAAGACCGGTTACCGTCTCAAGGCCTAGGACACAGGCTCTCCGAGCTTGCAGAGATACGTCCAAGACTTGATGCCGGCCCGGGTAGGGAGGGAAACCTGCCCAGACCGGCATGCTACTTACAGCGCTACAGCTATTTACACTGCTACGGCTATTTACACTGCTACAGCTATTTACTGCGGTACTGCCTACTGCGGTACGACTCACTGGGGGACGACCCGCTAGGGTATGACTTATACCGGTATACCCGTTATTGCATGTCGCTCTGGTTGCCCGCGCTCCATTCGTCGAACTCCTCCGCGCTCAAGGCATCGTCCCCATCACGGTCGAAGGTCTGGAAGTCCTGGTCGCTGATGAAGCCTCCAGCTTGGGTTTCCTGACGGCTAATGCTGCCGTCGCCGTCCGAGTCCATGCTCTGGAACGCTTGCTGGTTCGCGCCGGATGGGCTGCCGATGGCGCCGCTGGTGGGATCGTCCATGGAGCCTCCGGGCGTGCCCTGGGTGACTTCGCCGGTTGATTCACCCATGGCGCCAGTGGTTCCACCGGTCGTGCTTCCCGTCGTGCCGCCCATGGTTCCACTAGTCGTGTCGCCCATGGTTCCACCCGTAGAGCTGCCCATGGAGCCGCTACTGGTATCACCAGTTGTTCCTCCCATGGCGCCGCTGGTGCCGCCACCCGCAGCGCCGCCGCTCTGGGCAAACGCCGCACTCGCGGTTAATAACGCACTTGCTAGAAGCAGTTGTTTGAATTTCATGTCGTTCTCCTCATGTGACGACCTGGCGGGAGTATCCTGTGAGTGTTGCCAGGTTGTTGGAAGTTTAGAGAAGAGGCGACAGGAATCAGGACCGGAAAAGGAGGGCTTTCAATTACCATTAGGTAATGGTGAGTCGGCATCGAAGCTCTGTAACCAGGAGTCCTGGTACTGGGAGCTATGGTACTAGGAGCTATGGTACCAGGGGCTATGGTACCAGGGGCTGTGAATCGACGAGCTGACCGACTATGGTTGACAGAAGCCAGCCATAACCGCCGTAATATCGAGTCCGACGGTTTATCATGATTTGCGCCATGGCCGCGAAGCACATCATGAGACGCTGTAAGAGACCAGGATGTTTATGCGCGAAATAGCGTCGGGATGTGGAACGTGATGAAGTGTATGCTTAACTATCGGGACGCCAACGCTCAACATGGATGACCAGGAAATGACCGCTTCTCTCAAACTAGGACCGCTCACCACGGACTTCCCGGACGTGGCCGCACTCTGGGATGAGCTGTTGTTGGCGTCTGATAGCGACCCTCTTTTCAACAGCCGCAGCTGGCAGGAGCTGTGGTGGAGCATCTGGGGGCGCCCGGCCGGTCTTGAGCTGACCCCGATTATCCTTGGCCATGCAGGCGCTCCGCCCGCCTTGGCGCCCCTCTATGTCGAACGGCGCTCGCTGAAGGGCGTGCCGGTGCGACGCCTGCAGTTTATGGGGGCCAACGAGCAAACCCTGTCGACGCCTCGCTGCGAATATCGTGATCTACTGGCCGCGTCCACGGATCGTCCGGCAGCGGATCGCGCCCTGCTCGACGCCATCGCCCGACAGCCGTGGGATGATTTCATACTGCGTGATGTGGCCAGCCACAGCCCGTTGATCGCGGCCTTGCGTGAATGGGCGCGGGATCAGGGTTTTCGGCTCCGGACCATCTATAGCGACCGGGCCTATGCCCAGACCTGTGACGGCAGCTTTTCTGATTATCTGGGAAACCTCAAGCCGGAGGTGCGGCGCAAACTATACAACAAGCGCAAGCAGCTCGCTCAGCTCGGTTCGGTGACGCTGGAAAACCTGTATCCAACGGACGTCGATCTTTTTTTTGATGTGCTCAACGGCTTTCACCGTCAACGCTGGGGCGCGGAACTATACGGCACGGCTGGTCTGCGGTTTCAGAAGCAACTGCTGGGGCGTCTGGCGGAGCAGGGCGCCGAGCCCTGGTTGTCGGTGTTGCGGCTGGATGACGAGCCCGTTTCCGTCTCCTACAACATTCTGTTTCATGGCAAGTTATACAACATCCAATCTGGCTTTCGGGAAGACGTGCAGAAGAGCCTTTCGCTGGGTCTGATTCACATTGGCTATGTGCTGGAAGCGGCATTTGCGCATCCTTCGGTCCGGGTGGTGGATTTTCTCGCCGGCTATGGCAAGAAGTCGAACTACAAGGCGGACATCTGTAATGAGGTGGTCGAGATGCACTCCTTTCAGGTGGTGCGCAGTCCGCTGCTCAAGCTGCTTTACTGGCTCAACGATATCCACAAGAAGCGTCGCCATCGATAACACAGATCCCCGTCGGTCTTCTTTTTTCCTGGTGCCTGACCAGGATCAACACTGATTGGGTCGGGCATCGGTACGCTAATCCATCTATACTCCCTGCCAATGAGACATGAAGTGATGATTCGCTCAAGGTCACGTCTGATCCGGGTTTGCCAGATCGGACTGGGGTGAACCAATCGGGTTAGTGAGAGCACGGGATTACTATGGGGCTGAACGTATGAAGCTGAACGTATGAAGCTGAAAGTTGGCATTCTGATGGGGGTAGGCGTCTTGCTGTCCGCGCTTATTGGCGTGGTTGCAACGGTATTCTACCTGGGCCATTCGAGCAGCATTCGGATTCAGTCGGATCGGGTTGGCGCTATTCGGATTCCTGAGGAAATCATGGGCCACGTGGCGTTTGCCGCCGATGCGGGCATCCTGTTCGAAGACCGCTTTTCGGCACAGGCAACCATTGAAAGCCAGATGGAAATTCCCATCGAGAGCTTGTTTTCGATCCCGCTGGATTTTGATTTCACTCTTCCCGTGAATGCCACCATGCAGGTGGCGCAGGAGTTCGAGGTGGCGATGGACGTGCCCATCCAGTTTGAACTGTCACCGCGTGACCTGAGTATGGGGACCATCAGCGTGGATCTGGACACGGAGATCTATATCGACGATGAGGTCGAGATCGAGATCATGGTTCCGATCGATGCGACGATCGCGGCATTCGGTGCCATTCCGGTGCCGGTCTCGGGAAAATTGCCGGTGAAGGCTCGAATCCCGATTCGCCAGCCAGTTCGCATCCGTGACCGGGTCGACGTGAACTTGTCCAACTTTGCCGTGAAGGTTGATACGGTCATCCCCATTAAGGCGCGCGTACCCTTCCATCAGGACGTGGTGGTAAAGGGTGATGTGACCGGCCGGATCCGGAAAACCATTCAGGTTCCCATCAACGAGAAACTATCGGTTCCCATCCTGGGGACGGTTCCGGTCGGGTTGCATATGGCGGACGAAGTGAATATTAAACTGGATGGTTTCGTACCCACTCGGATCCGATTCGATGAACCGCTTCCCATCCAGTTGCAACGGTTGGATATCGCCCCGGGTGATATCAGTATTCAACACGGGGCGATGGAGTAGAGCGGCCGCCCGCCGCACCTAGTGCAGACGGCTCTTGTTGGCATTGGATTCGACGTCCAGCTCCTCATGGCTGACGGGAACCGTCAGGTTGCGCATGTCCGTGTGCACTACCTTGCGGACACGCGCCTGGCGATCAGTAGTCATTCTGTCGGCCTGAAGCGCTTCGCTTGTCAGGGGCATTCGGGTTTCGTCCCGGTCTCCCAGAGTTCGATCGTCGAGCTTCTGAATTCTCAGCCCCTCGCTGCTCATGTTGAGGCGGTCATATTCATTCCATCCCTCATATTGTTCATCGCGCCAAGGCGCCAGATCGTCCCGGTGACGATCAAGCACGGCCCGCTGCGCGTCGGCATCGGCAATATTCTCGTAACGGCAGGTGAATTCGCGGGCGAAGAAGGTGCCCCTGGAGACGACGACACAGTCGTCCTCCATATCGATAATTTGGCCCAGATCCTCTCCGTCTTCGCTGAAGAGTTCCACGCCGGTGGTGAATTGCGGGTGTTCGCGGAGAAATTCCTGTCGGTTCATGGTCGTGCGTCTCCCAATATCATTCACAGTCGCGGCAAGCCAGGTCACGCTGCCTGGCCTCGGGCAGCTAGCATGACGCTGCCCGGCCTGTCATTTCGCCTAATGGTCGCGCAGGCGGCCAATGGTGCTCTGCAGTGATCGCTTGAGCTTGCTGGCGGCACCCGTGATGGCAAGTTCATAGCTATCCGCGTGATGGGTGACGGCAATGGGTTGATGGCCTTGCAGGCGGGCTTCCATCATGCAGCGCTTATCGCCGGCACTGTGCTTGATGCTGTTCTCGTCATCGACGTGGACTTCCACCCGGGTGAGCTGATCGGTCAAATGACCGAGGGTATGGTTGACCGCGTAGTCGACCCGCTCGGCAACCTCGGCGGGCTGATGGATGGATTTTCCGGTACTCGTCTGAACCTGCATGTCGTGCTCTCCTGTAAATCGAACAGCAAGAAGTTGCACGCCGATCAGGCCGGTATAGGCCGACCATCGGCGACCTGGCATCTGGCGCCGGGATGGGCACGGCGAACTGCCATCCATCTTAGGGTACTGTTTCCGGGAGCCGTTCCAAGGCCCTGTTGGGCAGACATAAAAAAGCCCGCTCCGTTCACCGGGCTGTGCCGGAAACGGAGCGGGCTATCGATGCCGTCAAGACACGCGGGAGCTTACAGTTCCTTCATGGAGGAAATGATATCCTGCAGAACCTTCTTGGCGTCACCATTGACCATCAGGCTGTTATCACGAATGAACAGCTCATTGGGAATGCCCGCAAAGCCGGGTGACAGACCACGCTTCACGATCACCACGGTCTTGGAGTTGTGTACGTCCAGAATCGGCATGTCGTAAATGGGCGAGGCCGGATTATTGGAAGCCGCCGGGTTCACCACGTCGTTGGCGCCCAGGACGATTGCTACGTCGGTCTGGGGGAATTCCGGATTGATGGTGTCCATTTCGATCAGCTGATCGTAGGGGGGCTTCCGCTTCTTTCCTTGAGCAGGTTGACCTCGTCACCCTTGGCCAGGGCCAGGATGCCGGCGGGAATGACCGCGACGCGACACTCCCCCGGATAAATCTCCTTGGGTATCCCAATTAACATACTCGATACTACGAATGGCTAGCGTGGGTCATGGAAGAGGGGGGCAGGCCGAGTGTCGCGTTGGTCCATTGGCGCACGCGGGTAAGCAGGGCTGCGTCATCAATGACGGACTCGCCATAGGATGGCACCATGGCCTTGAGCTCGGCGTGCCAGTCGCTGCTCATGCGGTCCTTGAAGCAGCGTTCCAGCACATCGATCATGGCGCGCACCGCGACCGATGCACCGGGCGAGGCGCCCAGCAGGGCTGCCAGGGTCCCGTCCTTGGCCGCCACCAGCTCCGTGCCGAACTCCAGCTTGCCGCGGCCGTCGGCGGCCTGCTTGATGATCTGAACCCGCTGACCCGCCTGGGCCAGCTTCCAGTCGCTGTCCTGGGCTTGCGGAAAGAACTGGCGCAGCGTGGCCACGCGGTCCTGGTGCGACTGGAAGACCTCACCAATCAGGTAGCGGGTGAGGTCCATGTTGTCGAGACCGGCCGACATGATGGGGCGCAGGTTGTTGGTGCGGATCGATTTGAACAGATCCAGTGACGAGCCCTGCTTGAGAAACTTGGTGGTAAAGCCTGCGTAGGGGCCAAACAACAGCGTCGACTTGCCGTTGATGATGCGGGTGTCCAGGTGGGGAACCGACATGGGAGGTGCCCCCAGCGCGGCTTTGCCATAGATCTTTGAGTTGTGGCGGGCAACGATATCCGGACGATCACACACCAGCCATTGGCCACTCACGGGGAAGCCACCATAGCCCCGGCTTTCCGGAATACGGGATTGTTGCAGCAGGGGCAGGGCGCCGCCGCCGGCGCCCAGGAACACAAAGCGGGCCTTGATCAGGGTGCTGCCGCCGTTTACCTTGTCCTTCACCCGCACGTGCCAGCGGCCATCTGCTTGCTGGCGCAGGTGCTTTACCCGATGGCCCAGCAGCAGTTCGAAGTTGGCCTGCGTTTGCAGGTGTTGCACCAGATGGCGTGTAAGAGAGCCGAAATCCACGTCAGTGCCGTACTCGACCCGGGTGGCGGCGACCGGCTGATCACCGGTGCGTTGGGCCATGACCAGTGGCATCCAGCCGCGCAGCACGGCGGGATCGGCACTGAACTCCATGTCTTTGAACAGGTGGTGGGCGCTTAGCTGCGCGTGGCGTTTGCGCAGAAAGGCCACGTCCTGCTCACCCCAGACAAAGCTTTGGTGGGGGGAGGGATTGATGAAATCACGCGGGTTCAGGGCGCCGGACTCGACCAGCGAGGACCAGAACTGCAGCGTGATCTCGAACGAGGCATTGATCGCCAGGGCGCGGTTGATCTCGATATTGCCCTGGGCATCCTGCGGTGTGTAGTTCAGCTCACAATAACCGGCATGGCCGGTGCCGGCATTGTTCCAGCCATCGGTACTTTCGTACGCGACCTGGCTGAGCTGCTCGACCATGATGATTTTGAGTGAGGGGTCGAGTTGCACGAGCAGCGACCCAAGTGTCGCGCTCATCACACCCCCGCCAACAAGCAGTACGTCGGCTTTCTTTTCAGTCATTGGAATCGACCTCTGAGTGGGAAAATTCGGTTCTGTCTAATCGCTGACAACGCAGGTGCCGGCCGAGATCAGGTCCTCTCCCAATTGACATGCCGGGGCTAACGCCACCGATCATGGGCAATCAGGCCAACGGGTGTCATGGGAGAAATAGGCGGCAGACGCCAGTGATCCGGCAAACCGGCTATAGGGCCGGATGACTGGACACGGACTTGTTCATGGAAACGCAAGTGCTGCTGGCGTGGGGCCGCTCAAGGAAACGGCTAGCTGAATGCGGGTGGTGCGCGGGAGCCAATGGCGGGGCCGGCTTGGCGCTGGATATCGATGACTGGCTGCGACGGCACCGCCGGCTTGGAGCCAAGCAGGTAGAAGCTCGCCCGCTCTGTCTCTAAAGCAAGGGTGCTATCGACGAAGTCGTCGCGAGAGGAACTTTCTACTTTCGGTGTGGCTTCAGCCGTGCGCCGAGTATGAGGCAGGGGGGCTTTTTTCAGGAAGGCGATGATCGGGCTGGCTTGTGCCGTCTCGAACTGAGCGGCGTCTGATCTCACATGGGGTGGCGACCAGGATGCAATGGTGGCGCTGGCGAGGATGATGGTCAAAAGACAGAACAGAAGCGCTACAAACGACTTGCTGCTTGCGGAACTGGATGCCGTAAGCACAGGCAATGACTGGTCAGAGGATACTGACTTCATGATTTGTTAGCCCAATTTTAATGGTCTGATTGGTCGACTGTCGGCGTGCCTTGTGAGCGCGGCGAGCAGAACGATCCAGAAGATTTTGGCGAATCATACCGGGATCGAAAGACAGTGTCATCCACCTGAAAAGATAAAAATGAGGTTTGGAAAACGTCCCTGTGTGGCCGTTCACACACCGCAAAAAGGCCAGTCCCTTGACTGGACGCCATGGCAGGACACCGATATAGTCGGCCTCTTGGTCGCATCGAGCAGGCGCCTGCTGGTCGCCCAATCCATTGACTGTAAAGGGATGTCGAGCATGTACAAGGTGCTGGTAAGTAAAACAATCCATGCCCCGATCGAGAAAGTCTTTGAGGTTCTCGCGGATCATGAGGGATATGTCAATTTTCCCGGGGTTCGCAAAGCTGAGCTGATTCAGGAAGGAACATCACCCCGTAATGGCGTGGGAGCGGTCCGCCGGCTTGGACTGGGACCGATTTCCATCGACGAGGAGATTACCGAGTATCAGGCGCCGAGCCTGCTGGGGTATCGCATCATCAAGGCGCCACTCCCCGTCAACCACGAGTTTGCCCAGGTGCGCTTGCAGGCCGATGGCGACAAGACGCATGTGGAGTGGGAGTCAGTGCTTCATAATCGTTGGCCGCTGATCGGAGGCCTGCTGGAACTGGCGGTGGGCAAGCAGTTGGAAATGATCTTCAAGACCATGCTGAGCCTAGTGAATAAGCGATTGGCCCCGCGCTGATTCGTCACGCTCCGCTACGTGCGGAGAAGGATCCGGCCAGGTGGCGGGATCCAACTGGTAGAACGCCCGCAACTGGTCATACAGGCGCGGGCGTTCCTGTTTCAGGTTGCCGGGATTGGTGAAGAATGCCTCGGTGGCGACCGCAAAGAATTCCGCCGGGTTTTCTCCCCCATATTCATGCAGGGGCTCGTGGTCGTCGTCCAGCTTCTGGCGCAGATCGCGGAACTCCGCCTCGAACACAGTGGACCACTCCTGAATCGATTGCTGTTGGGTCAGGACGGGGAGTCCGTCGGCAGCCCCGTTGATCTGGTCCAACTGGTGGGAAAACTCATGCAGGGTCACGTTCTCCCCGGGGTGTAGCGTCTGGGCGTCGTCCAGAACATCCATCCAGGACAGGATGACCCGTCCCTCATGCCAGGATTCGCCCAACCGCTCGGTCGGGTGGCGGCTGTAGACACCGCCCAGGTCATAGACTTCTTCGTGAGTGCGATAAACGCTCGGGTAAATC
>CAYXVO010000087.1:0-6165 GCA_964467875.1 uncultured Pseudomonadales bacterium
GCGTCGACGCCGCTCCGGAGAAAAGTGGGGAATCTCCTGGACGCGGCGGTCGGGATGCCGGCGTTTTTCATGTAAGAGAACCTCGCCAACCAGTTGCGTGTCGGGTGCAGGTGCAACGGTTGTGCTTTGCTGCGGGGCACCGGCGGTGGGGTCGTAGACCGGAGGAGGGTTGCCATAGATCGTGAACATCGCTAGTCCTTTCAGCTATACTTGTGCGTCACGACGCCAACGTTGATGCGTCCGGAGATTGACGGACATAACCCGGCGCCACAGGTTATCGACCGGACGTGTCGAAACTTGAGAGCTTACCGCCAAGTATTCTTGACAATATGGCCAGAGAGGGTGGGGTCCGTTTCACCCTGCCGGTTTCGTGAACGCTTCACATTAGATACACTTCTATCCAACAGTCGGCAAGCAAAGGCTCTTGGCTCAGGCCGATCCCCCGCTGAGACGCATTCCGTATTTCTCAGGCCGTGCCCTGAAGTAAGAGAGATCAATGAGCTTCAAAAAATCCCTTCCTCTCGATTCCCTGTACAAACCCTGCCAGTCCAAAGAATTCCGCTTCCAGAGCACGCGTAGATTACAGCCCCTGCATGACGAAATCCTGGGCCAGAAGCGGGCACAGGAGGCGATTCGTTTCGCAATCTCGATGCGCGACCCTGGCTATAACATCTATGCGGTCGGCACCAATGGGCTAGGCAAGCGCACCATGATGCTGCGCTATTTGAAGCGAGAGGGCCGGTTGGCTCAGGCGGCCAGTGACTGGTGCTATATCGCGAACTTTGATGACCCACGGGTACCCCTGGTCATGCAGTTACCTGCTGGCGTGGGTGTGGGGCTCAAGAAGGATATGGAGCAGCTGATGGTGCGGCTGCAGAAGGCAATTCCTCAGGCCTTCGACAATGAGTCCTATTACGAACGTGCCGAATTGATCAAAAGCGAACTGGGCACGAAGCAGGAAAAGGCATTGGCCCGGGTTGCCAAGGAAGCCAAGAAGCAGCAAGTCGAATTAGCGGTTACCACTCCGGGGGGGTATCGCCTGGTCGCGACTGATGGGGAAAAGCCCTACAGCGCGGAAACCTTCGCTGCGCTGCCGGAATCCCGTAAGCAGGAATTCGAGGACATCATCAACAAGCTCGAAAAGAAGCTTCGGACCCTGTTGCGCAGACTGGCCGGCTGGGAGCAGGAATACGCCGACAAGCAGCAGCAACTCAATGAGGAAGTGGCGCTGGCGGTCAGTGAACAGCCGATTTCGGTACTGCTGGAAAAATACCAAGAGCATCCCAATGTGGTGGATTTCCTGCAGAAAGTGCAGAAGGACATCCTGGCCAATGTGGATATCTTCCTGGACGAGGACGATGAGCAATCGGCCCTGGCGTATGCCGCGCTGGACAAGAAAATTCCGCGGCGCTATCAGATCAATCTGTTAGTCCACCATGATAAGGAAGGCAGCTCGCCGATCGTGGTGGAGGACAACCCGAACTACCATAACCTGTTCGGTTACGTGGAGAATTTGACGTACAAGGGTACGGTTTTTACTGATTTCACCCTGATCCGGCCGGGCGCGTTACATCGGGCTAACGGTGGCTATCTGCTGATGGATGCAGTGAAGGTCCTGGAGCAGCCTTTTGTTTGGGACGGCCTCAAGCGCGCGTTGCGCGCCCAGAGCCTGGCGATTAACGCGCTGGAGCGGGAAATGGCGCTGTCCGGCACCATTTCGTTGGAGCCGAAGCCGGTCCCGCTAAAGGTCAAGATCATCCTGTTTGGTGACCGTGACACCTATCTGTTGCTCCAGCAATACGATCCGGAGTTCATGGAGCTGTTCAAGGTGGTGGCGGACTTCGAGAGCGAGATGCCGCGTACGTTGGAGAGCCAGCAGAAATATGCCCAGTTTATTACCAGCCTGGTGCTGGACAAGGGACTGATGCATTGCGACCGCAAGGCGGTGATGCGGGTCATCGAATACAGTGCGCGGGTGGCGGAAGATCAGAACAAGCTCTCGCTACACGCAGCGGACATCGCCAACCTGTTGCGGGAGTCGGACTACTGGGCCAAACAGGCGGGTGCGAACATTATTCGGGCTGAGCACGTGGAAAAGGCACTGAGCAGTGCCGAATACCGCTCCAGCCGGATCCGCGACCAGGTGTTTGAGAGCATCCGCGATGGTACGACATTGATCGACACCCGTGGCCATAAGGTCGGGCAGATCAATGCCTTATCGGTGCTGAGTACCGGCGATCATGAGTTTGGAATGCCCAACCGGGTCACGGCCACTTACCGCTATGGCGATGGTGAAATCATCGACATTGAGCGGGACGTGGCGTTGTCGGGTGCAATTCACTCCAAGGGCATGATGATTCTGTCGGCATTCCTGGCGGCCACCTTTGGCAAGATGGCGCCCCTGAAGATGGCCGCGTCATTGACCTTCGAGCAGTCGTACAGTGAAGTGGACGGTGACAGCGCCTCCATGGCCGAGTTCTGTGCCCTGATCTCCGCAATCAGTGGACGCCCCATTGATCAGCGCTTTGCTATCACGGGTTCAATGAACCAGTTTGGCGAGACCCAGCCTGTGGGTGGGGTGAATGAGAAGATCGAAGGCTTTTTCGCATCCTGTGAGATCCAGGGGCTGACCGGCGATCAGGCCGTGATCATTCCGCGCACCAATCTGCATAACCTGATGCTGAAGGATTCGGTGGTGGCGGCGGCCAAGGAGAAGAAATTTGCCATCTATGGTGTGGCGACGGTTTTGGAAGCGTTGCAACTGCTGACCGGGCTCACCATCGGCAAGCCGAACGATAAGGGGCGCTATCCGAAGAATACATTGTTCGGTGAGGTCCAGGCGAAGCTAGATTTGCTGCGCGACTATGAGAAGAAACTGCATCGTTAGACGTTTGCACGGGCCGTTCGCGGGTTGGATTTCAGCGGGCTGCTGTGTCGGAGACAATCTGGCGGAAGGTGAGATTGATCCGTGGTGCGACCATTTGGCGGGTTTTCGGCACCTGGTGTATCCAGTGGTGCTGCAGCGCACCGGACATGATCAGAACCGAATTGTGGGGAAGCTCAAGCGAGAGGGCTTCATGACGTCCACGACGTGGCTTTAACTGAAAGCGGCGCACCCCGCCGAGAGACACTGAGGCGATGACCGGATTGGTTCCGAGTTCGGACTCGCTATCGGCGTGCCAGGAGACACTGTCCTGGCCATGCCGATACAGATTGCAAAGTACGCTGTTGAAATAGGTGTGAAACTTTTGTGCGAAGCGCTGGTTAAGCTGCTCTCGCAGCCACTGAAGTTCGGGACTCCAGGGCAGCGGGTCGAGGGCAATCCCGGAATAGCCGTAAGCGGTACTTGGATCGCCGTACCAGGCCTGCAGGCGGGGAATGGGAATTTCCCTGCCATGCATGCGAATCTGGGCCTGGCGCCACTGCAGGCTGGTCTGCAGGTGCTGAAGCAGGTGGTCAGCCATGGTTGACGGCAGAAACTGGTGATAGAGGTCCAGGCGGCCATGCTCAAGGTCGATGACGTCATGGTTGGGTTCCAGGCTGTCCTGCGATGCCTGAGCGTTGGCTGATTGCTGGGTTTCGACCTGATCAAACGGAAACGATGACTGCATGATGCACCTTGGTATAGCTTGCGACCTGTACTGTTCGCTTGGAATTTGTGCTTGTATCGTGAGTCTATATTGATTGAGCGAAGACCGGCAGCCTGGCCCGGTCAGTGTATTGTCGAGTACGTTCACTGCTTTCGACCAATGGCCCCATGGTCTATTCTCAGAGCCGATTTCCTTATTCATTCAATCGTGAATTAGCGGGGCATCCAAGCCCTTTGGAAGGATAGATGTCCGTAGTCCTGCGTTCCTCCCTGCTTGTGCTTGTCGCCCTGTTGACAGCCTGTCAGATGGCGCCACCCGCGCCACCGGATGTACCTCAGGTGCCGGTCTATGTCGATCCATCGCCGCCCTCGGTGCGCCTGTCCAGCGAGGGGCTGCGCCACAACATGGTCCTGGACCAGAACGCCAAGCGGGGACTGCTGCGTCGTGCGCGCAGCAGTGACCGGATACGCTTCGTGGCGACCGGTGCCGACCGTGAAACCGGCGTACGCCAGCTAGGACTGTACGGCGAGATACGGGTGAACTGCCTACCGCTACAGCCCCCCGGGTACCTGCCAGCGCGAACCGACAAACTGCTGAATCGGATGGAACCGGTCCATGAGGAGCTCGTACCCCAGGTCGAGCGGGTGGATGCTATTGAGCTGCTGCCTCGCCGGCTACGCCATGAATTTATCATCGATGTGGGGCACGAGCGCGGAAAGTGTCCGCCGAACCGGTTCGTGGACATGACTCTCACTTTATCGGCGGAAAGCGTCAACGGTCAGGGACAGACGTCCCGGTCCAAGCCGGCCATTCTACGCTTCTTTGGTCCGGATCAGATCAAGGTCGGCAGTTTTAACGCCCAGGGTGGATTCGAGTATTCCGACACTGAATACCTGCGCTGGGGAGCAACCCTGGGGCGCCAGGTCGATGTGCTACTGCTAGTGGGGATGCCTGACCCGCGTCGCGTTGAGTTACTCGCAACCATGGCGGGTTTGCCCCATGTGGCGTTGTTGCGGGAGGATCGTACCGACCTTGCTATCGCGTCGCGAGTTCCGCTGGACGCCATCAAGCGGCAGGTGATCGCACCTCCCGGAGAACTGGACTCCCGTCAGTCGAAGATCCTCAGTGCCACTGGCATCTTTGATAATTATCCGCTCCAGTTCATGGCGGTACATCTAGGCTTGCATGATGCCAACGACCAGTACATGGGGCCAGAAGTATCCTCGCCCGCCCGGCAAATGGCGGCCCAGATGATGCTGGATATGCTCGTCAAAACACCGGAACCGGCTTTCGTTGGTGGAACCCTGAACGCTTACTCCGGACGTGGCCCCCAGTTTCAGGTGGGTGGCAAGACCGCGGAGCTCGATTTACTGCTGAGCCGTCTGCTGGACCCTTTCATTTTGCTGCAATCGCCGGATAGCGCCCATTGTAACGGCCACCGTATCAATTATCTGCTGACTAATGGATCCTATCTGCCCACCCAGTATGAGGCCTGCTTTCCGGAAGCTACCCCCAGTAACCATCCCTTTATTTTGGTCACCTTTGAGGTGCCCTAGACGACAGGGACCGTCCAACCCCAAAGGTGAAGACATGAAAAAGCATCGCTGGTTAATCCCTGTCTTGTGCTGTGCATCGCTGTTCACGGCACCCATTTCGTTTGCGCAGGTGGGGCAGCAGCAGGTGGAGCAGAATCGCTCGGCTGCGCACCCTGCGTTGGCTTTGCAGGGATCCCTGACCCAGGGAGCTCTGCTCCGGGGGCAGGTGAAGCCGGGCAGCAAAGTCTGGCTCAATGGTGAGCCATTGCGGGTGACGGCAGAAGGTCAGTTCGTGTTCGGAACCGCCCGTGAGGCACCGTTGCGCCAGACGCTAAAGGTTGAGTCCCCCAGGGGCGCGGTGGAGACCCATCAACTGGATTTACAGAAGCGTGAGTACGATATCCAGCGTATTTCCGGTGTGGCCAAGAAGCACGTGAATCCTGATCCCGCTCAACTGGCGCGGGTTGCCGAGGAAAACAAGCTGACGCGCAGTGCGCGTAAAGCAGACAGTGATCTGAAAGGCTTTCTACAACCCTTTATCTGGCCAGCCAGCGGGCGCATCAGTGGTGTCTTTGGCAGTCAGCGTATATTTAACGGAGAGCCTAGGGCGCCTCACAGCGGCGTGGACGTTGCGGCTCCCAAGGGAGCGCCGGTGGTGGCACCGGCGGCTGGTGTGGTGACGCTGGTTCATCCGGACATGTTTTTCTCCGGAGGAACCCTGATCGTCGATCATGGCCTGGGCGTCTCATCGACCTTTATTCACCTCAGCGAAGTTCTGGTGGAGCCTGGCCAGGCTGTGGCGCAGGGTGACTTGATCGCCCGTGTTGGGGCCACCGGACGCGCCACTGGACCCCATCTGCACTGGAATATGAACTGGTTCGATGTGCGGGTCGATCCCGCCTTAATAGCACCACCCACCGTTGGTGGCGCCACACCCCCCATGGCTCCCCTAAAGAAACAGGTTGATGCAGGGTCCGGGGAGACGGCAAACTAGTGACAATGACCCTGTAGCGGGGAAATGCAGGTTTGTTGAAAGAGAT
>CAYXVO010000087.1:6176-8968 GCA_964467875.1 uncultured Pseudomonadales bacterium
CTACGGTTTATGTCGTTGAAGATGACGAAGCGGTTCGCGACTCCCTGCAACTGCTGTTGAAGGCGGAAGGCTATCGGGTCGCTGCCTATCCGGAGGCGGCGAGCTTCCTGGACTCTTGGACCCCCCGCCTCAATGGCTGCATCGTGTTGGATATCAGGATGCCCGGCATGAATGGCATGGAGCTGCAAAAGGAGTTGCTGGCACGGGGCTGCGAATTACCGGTCATTTTTGTGACCGGTCACGGCGATGTACCCCTGGCGGTGGAAGCGATGCAGCATGGCGCGGTCGACTTCGTACAAAAGCCCTACCGTGACCAGGAGCTGCTCGACAAGATCCAGAAGGCCATGGCCCTGGATGCGGAAAAGCAGAACGTGCGCCTGGAGAAGCAGGATATTCAGCGGCGCATGGAGACGCTGACGCCGCGAGAGGGGGAGATCATGGATATGATGATCGATGGCAATGCCAACAAGGTGATCGCCATCGACCTCAATATCAGCCAGCGCACAGTGGAAATCCATCGCTCGCGGGTTATGCAGAAGATGGGCACGCATTCGTTGGCGCAATTGGTGCGGATGGTCATCCTGGCCCGCGAGGAAGCCTGATTGGGTGTAACCCCGGTACTTGGCGCGGGCCGGCTCTTTTCGGAAGCAACCACAGCCCTTTATACGGGGATGTGCGTATTAAGGGCCTGGAGCCGGCCTCGTTATAGTGTTGCCGTTTTGCAACGCTCTCGCGACCAGCGGCGCCATGGTGGGCTCGCCAGTGCGGGGTCAGCCATGGCAGGGGCTTCTCTTATATGATGAACATGACGGATAACGTAGAAGCCCGGCAGGAACAGATCCTGTTGGTGGACGACAATCCGCAGAATCTGAAAGTGCTTTATGAAACCCTGGACGGCCGCGGCTATAAGTTGCTGGTGGCGGATCATGGTGAAAAAGCCCTGGCCATTGCCCAGAAATCCCACCCCGACTTGATCCTGCTGGACATCATGATGCCGGAAATGGACGGCTATGAGGTCTGTGGCCGGCTCAAGGCGGACGCGCTGACGCAGAATATTTCCGTTATTTTCCTGTCCGCCCTGGAGGATACCGACTCCAAGGTGCGCGCTTTTGATGCCGGCGGGGTGGATTACATCGCCAAGCCTTTCCAGATTCGGGAGGTTATCGCGCGCGTTGAGACACACCTGACCCTGCAGCGCTTGAAAGCGGAGCTACATGCGCGGAATCAGGCGCTTCAGATCGACAAGGAGCGCATTCTCAATGCCATGGGCGAGGGCATCTATGGCATTGATCCACAAGGTCGCATTGTGTTTGCAAATCCCGCTGCCGCGCGAATCAGCGGCTTTGCAGAGAGTGAGCTGATCGGACGGGATTTCGTTGAGCAACACTTCACGTCGGATCAGATGGAAGCGCGCCAGCGTCTGCACAATGCCCTGGTATTTGGTCAGGCATTACGCCTGCCCGAGCAATTGCTGCGCCAGGCCAATGGTGACAGCGTGCCGGTCGATCTCAGCCTGTCGCCCACGCGCCGGGACGGCGATGTCTCCGGTGCGGTGGTGGTGTTTCGGGATATCCGTGAGGATCTTCGACGCCAGCTTGAACTTGAGCAGGCACGGCGTCGCCTGGATGAGCAGAATGCGCAGCTGGCCCAGTTTTCCCGCCTGAGCACGATGGGTGAAATGGCGGCGGGTATAGCTCATGAGCTGAACCAGCCGCTGACCGCCGTTGCGAACTATGCGCAAGTGGCCGGGCGGCTGGTCAAGGGCGAGACGGTGGATCGCGAGGCGCTGGAGGCGACGCTGCAGAAAATCGAACGCCAGGCCCATCGGGCGAGTGAGGTTCTGCGTCGAATCCGTGGCTTTATCCGCAAGCACGGGGGTGGTCGGGAACGAACCAGCATATCTGCCTTGTTGCGGGAAACCCAACTGCTGGCCCAACTGGATACGGCTCAGCCATCGGATCTGATCAAGGTGGATGTTTCGCCGGCATTGCCGGACGTCTACGTGGATCCGGTGGCGATTCAGCAGGTCGCGCTTAACCTTATTCGCAACGGTTTGGAGGCTCAGGCAGGTACTCCGCTGGACCAGCAGTCGCTTCACGTCCAGGCCCAGCAGTTGAACGAAAACTTCGTGGAAGTGCGGGTCGCTGATCGCGGAGCCGGTTTGAGTCCACAGATCGCACAGAATCTGTTTACCCCCTTTGTGACGACCAAGGCCACGGGCATGGGAATCGGCCTGAGCCTGTGTCAGTCCATCATGCAGAGCCAGGGGGGGCAAATTGGCTACCGCCCCAATCCCGGGGGCGGCTCCATTTTTTACTTTACCCTGCCAGTCCTGCAGGCCGAGCGGGAATAATCAGTGTTCGAGCAGCTCGATCACGCCTGTCAGATGGGGTTTATCGTTGGTATGGCCAAGCAGCTCAAAGCTGCATGACGAATCCCGCCAATGCCATGCCAGATCTACGTCGCCCGGTAAAAAGACCGGCAGTTTGAATTGCACCGCTACGCGCACCGGGCCAGGATGTTTGGCGTCCAGGAGTTCGGCGACACAGCGTGCCTTGGTCCACATGCCGTGGGCAATGGCGCGATTGAAACCGAACAGACGGGCCGTCAATGGGTGCAGGTGTATCAGGTTGAAATCGCCCGAGACCCGCGCATACCGGCGGCCGATACTTTCCGGCAGGTGCCAGTGCTGACGCTGGTCGTGACGAATCGCCGGTTTCTCCTCGGCCTTGCGCGGCGAGGTGCTGGGGGACTTGCGCCGATAAAGATAAGTTGCGGTGCTTTCCCAGACC
>CAYXVO010000088.1:0-8966 GCA_964467875.1 uncultured Pseudomonadales bacterium
ACCTTACCGACGTTTCGATCACCCCAGCGACGGACACCAACCATCCCCTTCAGCCTGATCCAGTCAGTTCGGCATTGGATAGCGCTGCGCCCGTTGCGGCCGTGACAACGCCTGAACCTGCCCCGGCGTTTGCATCAAACATTCGGATTTCCAGCGACGGCGCAAGCCAATGGCAGATTGATCGCTCTTACCAGATAGCTGGTGAGCACCGGCTGCACCTTGCAGCCGTCAATTACATTGACCACCCCCAACTGGGTTTGCTGCTTTACGCCAAACCAATTGACGTACCGCCGCCCGATGCTGCCGGCGCAGCAGACGCGCCACAGCAACCGGACCAGACCACCGCTGAATCCGCCAGCAGTCCAGACGCAGTTAATGGTGCATTGAAGGATTAGACAGGCATTGTGAGCGCACTCAGTATTCCCGGATAAACTGGGCCAGAATCTGCTTGACCGATGTCATGCCTATCCCGATCGCCTCGTAAATTTCATCCATGGTGATAATGTGGTCGCTCTTACCTGCGGCCCAGTTAACCACCAGGGCCAAACTGGCGTAGCGGATCTGAGCTTCCGCAGCCAGGGCAGCCTCCGGCATTCCCGTCATACCGACGGTGTCACAACCGTCACGTTCCATCCGTGCAATTTCCGCGGCAGTTTCCAGCCTCGGTCCCTGGGTGCAACCATAGACACCCGCCGTCGTCACCGAAACCCCGGCGCCCTGCGCTGCTTTGATAACCTGCGTGCGTAGGTCGCGGTCGTAGGGATAGGTAAAGTCGATGTGGGTCACTTCGATGAGATCACCTTCAAAGAAGGTGTGATCCCGTCCAGACGTGTAGTCGATGAGTTGATCCGGAATATTCACATGGGCCGGTCCCATGCTGGGATGAATCCCACCCACCGCATTGACGGCCAGGATATCGGTAGCCCCGATATCCCGCAGCGCCTGAATGTTCGCCCGGTAATTGACCTGGTGCGGGGGAATGCGGTGTGGGTTACCGTGGCGGGCCAGGAACACAATGCGACGGCCTTCATACTCGCCAAATAACAGAGGGGCTGATGGCTTGCCCCAGGCCGTATCCAGGGGCCGCTCTTCAACAATCTTCAGGCCTTCAAGCTCTGTCAGGCCCGTGCCACCGATCACCGCCAATAATTTTTCTGTCATGCATCAATCCCGCAAGAAAATCAACGCCGGTACCGCCCAGGGGGCCGGCGATCAAAACGCGACATGATACGCGGCGCCCGCACGGAGGTCGATATCAGCGCCGACGCCAATCATGATGCAACGCGCCCGACGCTGGCCAGCGAACCGAGGCTATCCGACATGACCGCGGTTCAGCCCCGGCAGGCGTCCACGCGCTGGCAGTGATGTTGCCAGGCTTCACTCTGGCGCAGCTCATCCCAGCCCGGGCTCTGACGTCCGCGCATCCGCGCCAGACGCTGATTTGGTTGTACGCCCAGGGTTTTCAGCGTTTGCAGCGCCTCCAGTGCGCCCGGGCGATTATTGCACACCAGCGCCATGTCACAGCCTGCCGTGAGTGCAGCCTCGGCGCGCGCGCCGTAGGAACCTGCCACACCTGCGCCCTCCATATTCAGGTCGTCACTGAAAATCACGCCGTCGAACCCAAGCTGCCCGCGCAACAGGGTCTGCAGCCAATAGTGGGAGAATCCGGCCGGAACCGGGTCAACACGCTCGTAGATCACATGAGCAGGCATGATGGCATCCACCAGGTTCTGACCCATTAGCGTGGAGAAGATCGTCATGTCATCACCCACAATGACCGCCTCCTCCCGCATGTCCCGTGGAATATCCACGTGAGAGTCCGCCTCCACCCAACCATGGCCAGGAAAATGCTTGCCCACCGTTGCCATTCCGGCAGCATGCATCCCTTTCATGAGTGGCTCGGCCAGTGCCAGGATCACCAATGGATCCGTCGAGAATGCCCGATCGCCGATGACCCGGCTGCGACCATATTCCCGGTCGAGGACCGGCGCAAAACTAAAGTCGATGCCAACCGCCAGCAGCTCTGCCGCGAGTAACCAGCCACAGCTGAATGCGTATTCGGACGCGAGTACAGGATCCTGCTGCCACACCTGCCCCAGACGCCCCATTGGCGGCAACCGTGTGAATCCGGTGCGAAAGCGCTGAACCCGCCCGCCTTCATGATCGACCGCCAACAGCAGGTCTGGGCGCAGGCTGCGAATATCCTGAACCAGTGCGTGCAACTGCGCCAGATCCGTAAAGTTGCGACCGAACAGAATCACACCTCCGACCTCAGGCTCTTGCAGCAAGTCACGCTCTGCAGCGCTCAGATGAGTCTGTTCCAGGTCGAGCATCAAGGGGCCAAGTGGGCCGGTGTGGTTCATCGGTGAAAGCATCCCGTACAGAACGAAGGTTAGCGAATGAGAACGGGCATGCCCGTCACCACCCGTTCGAAAAGGTCAATAACGTCGGAGTTGCGCATCCGGATACAGCCATGCGACTGGGGCACGCCCATGGGCTCGGTATCGGGTGTACCATGAAGGTAGATGTAGCGCCGCATGGTATCCACCGCGCCCAGTCGATTACGTCCCGGCTCCCGCCCGCTCAACCAGAGAATGCGGCTCAGGATCCAGTCCCGCTGCGGAAACCGTTGCGCCAGCTCATTGCTGTAAATTTCACCGGTCGGACGCCGCCCCACCAACACCGCACCCTCATGCAAGCCGGCACCGATACGGGCACGGATATAGTGCCAGCCACGTGGCGTACAGCCGCTACCTTCCTGCTCGCCGGCTCCATTAAGGGCCGTCGATACGGAATAGGTGCACACGGCTTTCGCCCCTTGCATCAGGGTGAGACATTGTGATTCCAAGGATATATCCAGCCACACCGGAGGTAGTGTCGATGGGAGTGTGGTGGATGGTCGGCTGTCAGCGGAAACAGTCATTGGCAGATAGCGTGATCAAGCAGCAAGGGTGCAGAGATCATAGTCCTTGGTATCCATGGCTGCAAAGTGATTACCGCCGACGGCTTCTTATGATAAAAATGGGTGGTGAGGCGCGCCCATACGGGATCATTCAAGCCTGGTCGGTACCCGCCGATCGCCGTGGCAAGGCAGAAACCGGGCGCATCTCTTCACCTGGCTGAGCACGCATGCCAGCTGCGAGGAATGGCACCAGACGATTCACCACATCACGTGTCTGCGAATCCACCCCGAGCTCATTCTCCAGGATGCTCGATAACGCCTCAATGCTGGACATGGTAAATGCCATGGAACCCAGCATGAACTGGATACGCCAGAACCGTTCAATCGACGTCAGTTCAGGCGTTGCCTCGCGCACGAGGCGCATCACCAGGCGAAACTCCGTGCTAAATTGCTGCTCCAGAAACTTCCGCAAATGCCCCTGGGACTGGGTATAGGCCAGCCCCAACAGGCGCATGAATACGGACAGTCCCCTTTTGTTGCGCGTGGGAATGCTGATAATGGTATCGGTAACGATCCGCAGCAGCTCCTCCAGTTCGACCGGCTTCCCATTGCTCTGGGACAGCATCTGCTCAAGTCGCTCGCGCAATAATGCCGTGAAGGGTCCGAGAAAGCGGGCGAAGACGGCCTGAATTAAGGCATTCTTGGAGCCGAAATGGTAGTTTACCGCCGCCAGATTCACCTTGGCCTTGCTGGTAATGAGACGCAGCGACGTTTCGGAAAAACCCCGCTCCGCAAACAGGACTTCTGCCGCATCGAGGATGCGATCGACGGTATCAGACTGGGCCATAACCTACTAGCTGCTTCCCAAACGTTTGTTTGAAACATACGTTTGATTCCTGACCCTGTCAAGTTTTCGGCGGCGGCAGACAACCCGAGCGGCCTTGCCCGCCGGGCTGTGCAGGGTATTCGCCCTATCCTTCAGTCAATCCAATTGGCACCGATCTTATGGGCTTGTGGATAGTCAGGTCCGACCCGTCCTTTCGTTGGCCTTGCACCAACGGAACGCACCCGTGCGGGGAGGCTCCGACTGCGGGACCTATGCTAGTTCCGGAGGTGGCGACCATCAGGCCAGGTAACCAGGTTCCACCTGCGTCGGTTCAAGCGTCGCCAGAAATGCACGGCGACACATACCTAGAGCCGTCCTCAGCGCCTCTTCGACTGTCGGATGGTAATAAGGCATATCCAACATCTGCTGAATCGTCAGCCCTTGCTGATGCGCCCATGCTAGAAGATGCCCCAGATGTTCCGCGCCAGGGCCGATCATCTCGGCCCCAAGAAAGGCACCACTCGAGCGCTCGGCATAGACCTTCAACAGTCCTTCATTCATCGCCATGATTCGGCTACGCCCCTGGTTGGTAAAGCTGACGCACCCACTGACGTAGCTCCCCGGTATCAGATGAGAGAAGTGCTCCCCCACCAGCGCCATCTGTGGGTCCGAAAACACGATACTTAGCTGGGACCGTCGCCGTCCCGGCATCACATTGGGAAAACGGGCCGCGTTGCGCCCGGCGATGCGTCCCTCGTCGGCGGCCTCATGCTGTAGTGCCAGACTTCCCGTAACGTCGCCTGCGATAAAGATACTGGACTGCCCACACTGCATCGTGACCGGATCAAATAGGGGCACGCCAGCCGCGCCAAGCGTGAGCCCGGTGTTCTGCAACATCAGGCCATCAAGGTTCGCACGCCGCCCGGTCGCCGCCAGCACGTATTCCGCGCTCGGCATCTCTTCGCCATTGGGGGTGCGAACCCGGAGACACGCGGCATTCTTCTCGACGGTCGCTTCGACGATCTCCGCCTCCATTCTCACGTTAAGCTTGCGGGTGAATAGTGCGCGCGCCTGCTCCACCAGCTCCGGATCGGTAAAGGGGCCGAAATTCTCTTCGCGGGCGATGAAGGTAACCTGAACCCCAAGATCGGCCAGCGCCTGCCCGAGCTCCAATGCAATAATGCCGGTGCCAACCACGATCAAGGACGCGGGCAACTTCTGCCAATCAAACAGATCGTCACTCACCAGCAGACGATCACCCAGAGCTTTCAACTCGGAGGGGATCCAGGGTCTGGATCCCGTGGCGATCACGAAACCGTTGGCCCGAACCGACTGGTTGCCCACGCGCACTTCGCCGGGTCCTTCAAAGTGTGCCTCGCCTCGAAGAAGATCCGCCGCCGGCATGGCATCGATCTGCGCCTGGACATAGCCAACAAAGCGATCCCGCTCCGAACGCACGCGTGCCATGACCGCGCGGCCGTCGATCCGTAGGTTATCGTAATACACGCCGAATTCGGCGGCGGACCGTTGCAGACGCGCCCGTTCGGCTGCCGCGATCAACATTTTGCTGGGCATACAACCTTCCCGTGCACAGGTTGTCCCATAGAGCCCCGCCTCGATCAGCACGGCCGACCGCCCTTCCCTGACCGCACTTTGATAGGCGAGCATACCGGCGGTACCGGCACCGATGACCGCGACATCCACCGCTGCTGCGTGCATGGGTTCTCCTTGGCTTGGTGTTTAAGAGACGAACCTTGCGACTGGCGCTACAGCCAGCGGCATCATTGGGTATAATGCGCAAAACTCGAGGGGAAACACAGATGTTCACAGGCATCGTACAAGGGCTTGCCCAGGTCCAGCGGATTCAACGTAAGCCGGGACTCGACACCTTCCTGATAGGATTTCCTGCAAACGCTACCGATAACCTTGCCATCGGCGCCAGTGTCGCTATCAACGGCACCTGCCTGACCGTCACCCGCGTGCAGGATGATGCGGCCGAATTCGACGTGATGCAGGAGACGCTCGCGGTGACGAACCTGGCCTCTCTCAAGGAAGGCGATTCGGTGAACTTCGAACGCGCCGCCCGCATTGGCGACGAGATCGGCGGCCATCTCTTATCCGGCCACGTGCATGCGCAAGCGCGCATCGTCGCTATCGAGCGGCCGGAAAATAACGTGACCCTCACCCTGGACGTTCCCGAGGCCTGGGCCCCGTACCTGTTCAGCAAGGGATATATCGGCCTCAACGGCGCCAGCCTCACCCTTGGCCAGGTGGAGGGCAACCGCTTTCAGGTCCACCTCATCCCGGAGACCTTGCGCCAAACCACTTTTGGCCACGTTCGCGAAGGGGACTGGATAAACCTGGAGGTCGACAGTCACACCCAGGCCATCGTCGATACCCTGAAGCGAATGGGTCTTTCGACCACTGGCCCGGCGATCAAACCCGAGTAATCACAGCGCCTACTCAGCCCCTACCGGCCGGAAGCGTCTACACTAGATAAAATCGATAATAGAAGACCCTATTCCCTTCTTCAGGATCTCACATGCTGATCATTCCGGCCGAACGCATACTGGATTGGCGTCGCCCTCCGCTGGTCACCCTGCTCCTTATCTTCCTCAACTTGGTCATTTTCTTCGGCTATCAGTCCCGTGATGGCCAGATCTGGCAGGATGCACTGCAGTTTTACAACACCCAGGAACTGTTGACACTGGAAGCACCGGAATACCTGGATTACCTGGAGCGGCGCATCCGGCTGGGACTCGACCGACGGCACGAATTGCCGGGACATATCCGCCAGCAATTGGAAGAGGGTGAGAAAACGTCCATCAGCGTCATCATCATGGCGGATCGTGACTTCGGCGCCCACCTGAAGTCGAATGCCACACGTTATTGGCAGACAGATGTTTATCAGCGGTGGCTGGAACAACGCGCCCAACTTGAGGAGCAGTGGCTTAACCGTATCAGCTCCATGCGATTTGGCCTCACACCCGCTTCCATCGGTCTGACGGAGCTGCTCGGATACCAGTTTCTCCACGGCGGGCTGGGTCATCTCATCGGCAACATGGTATTTCTGTTCCTGCTGGGTTTCGCCGTTGAAGCGGTGCTGGGGCCCGCCCGCTATCTACTCGCTTATCTGGCCAGTGGCGCCTTTTCCGGCCTCTTTTACAGCTTTGTCGAGAGCGGCTCCCATATTCCCCTGGTGGGCGCCTCTGGCGCGATTTCCGGCCTCATGGGCATGTACGTCACCATCTATGGGCTGAGAAAAATCCGTTTCTTCTTTTGGGCCGGGATCTATTTCAATTATTTCCGCGCACCCGCGCTTTGGTTACTGCCCGTGTGGGTTGGCAAGGAATTGTTTGATGCCTGGCGCGATCAGGCCAGTAACGTAGCCTACATGGCCCACGCCGGCGGTCTGGTGGCCGGGGCGGCCATTGCCTATGGCTTGCGTCGCAAGGGGCTGGAGGTTCAGGACACAAAGCAAGATCTGGACGACGACGCTGATCTGGAGTTTCGCAAAGCCTACAGCTGGGCACTGGATGCAGTTAGCCGCGTCGATTTCGCGCAGGCCCGTCACCGCTTTCGCAAGCTGTCGGAGAATCACCCGGACAACCTGGGTATACTGGAACATCTATATCACGTCGAGAAGCTGGAACCGGAGAGCGACGAATATCCAACCTGTACCACTCGCCTGCTAACCCTGGCACTCAAGACCCATCAGATTGATCTCGCCTTGAGCATCTATAAGGACGCCATCAAGCGCAGCGAGCCGACACGACTTCCTGAGGAATGGCATTACAAAGTGTTGCTCGCCAGCCTTCGCCACAATGCACTGAAAGAGGCGGAAGGAACCTTTCAGATTCTGCGGGACGTCACACCCAACCTCGACCTGGTCAGTGACGCCTGCCAAGCCCTGATGAATGCGTTTCGGCAACGGGAAATGCCAACCAAGGTCCATTACTATCAGACCCTGGCCAGCCAATTGGATGAGCTCCGGCTTAACGGACCGGCTTAAACAACTGCCTTAAACAATCAACCCCTTGGTTCGCAGCGATTCAACGTAATCCGCCAGCCGGTCCTGAATCGCGTGATCGGGAAACCGCTGCTGGACGAACTTCAGGTAACTGAGCGCCTTGGCCCGGTCCTTGACCACGTTAGCGAGAGTCTTGGCCATCAGGACGTACGCATCCGGCAGGAATTCGAAGTCAGGTACATCCTTGTGTAGATCCTTGAGCAGCCGAAGTACCAGGCGGTGTTCACCGATCAAATGCGCAATCTGGGCAACGTTGAATCGTAACAGCGGATCCGCCAGCTCAAAATCAGCCTCATCATACAGCTTGGCAATAAAGCGTACGGTATCGTCCTGCCGGTTCTGTGCCAGCAGCATACGCAGGATTGGATGAACCATATCCCGCAGGCGGCCCCAATCCCGCAACGCCCACAGCAATAGATAAAGACGCTCCAGCAAGGCGTAATCCTGGGGCCGACGCCGCATCTCCTGCACCATGAGCTCCACGGCCCGACTGTACTGGCCATCCTTTAGGCTGATATCGATACCAGTGACAGCTTTCGCCTGTGCGCTCTGCTCCGTGTTGGCGCTCAGCGGAATCTCGTCCGCCAGGTCCGCGGAGTATCCCAACTGGTATTGGTACTGGAATAGCAGGTATCCGAGCATGTGGAAAATTACGATGAGGAAATAGCTGGAGGTCAGCCCCAACAGCGGATAGGCAAATGTCTCGGGAACATGCCGAACAATGAACTCCTGCGCCACCCCGAGACTCAAGAACACCAGGATCAGATAGCCATACAATACGAAATAGGGCCAGCCAATGGCGCCGATAATACCCATCAGGCGGATGGGATTGAGCGCGTCGACTGCCCGCTTTTCCAGTGCCAGTAACATCACGCTGGCTGGAAAAATTAGCACCAGGAAAGCCAGCATGATGAGCCCGAACAGCGCGCCGCCTTTATGCAGGGCGAACACTTCCAGCGCCACCATGGAGATGAACACCAGTAACTGCTGAATCAACAGGCTCAGCCCACCGCCCTGAAACGCAGTACCCAATGATGGTGGAACCATCTTACCGTCGGCGGTCTGTTCGATGATGCCGTACAGGTAGCGCATCTGAATCGCTGCCAGACCAATGGTGATTACAAGCGACATGGTCAGGTTCTGAAACAGCAACGGCAACGCCGTACAGAGCAGGATCAAAAGCATCGGATCCTTTGCCAGCGGATAGC
>CAYXVO010000089.1:0-8959 GCA_964467875.1 uncultured Pseudomonadales bacterium
GCGTTGGGTGAGCCGGCAACGCAAGGCCAATCGGTGCAATGGCTCGACGACCGTCTGCCCGATCTTCAGCATGTGCGCGCCTTAAGCCACCGCTTTCAGTTGATTCTGGTGTCGGCGGTCTGGATGCATCTTCCTCCCGCTCAACGGGAGCGGGCCTTTCAAACCCTGACAGAACTCTTGGCGCCGGGTGGCGTGCTGGTGGTGACCCTACGCCATGGGCCCGGCGACGATGAACGCCACTTCTATGAAGTGAATGCGCCGGAGCTTGAATGTTGGGCGCGGCAACGGGCCTTGATCAGCCTTTATGCAGGGCGGGGTGAGGATAAACTCCTGCGGGATGGCGTCTGGTGGGAGACGTTGGTGTTTCGGCTGCCGGGCGACGAGTCTGGCGCCGATTGATGGTTACAATCGGCTATATCGCCACTTCAACCATTCCTCCTTCGGCCAGAGGTTCTTGTCCTTCGGCAAAATGAGAGATGTGCCTTCCAGGTCACACAGTGGCTGATTCTCAGGAAACCGCCGATCAATGTTCTTGGCTACATGCCATTTAAAGTCTGGTCCAGGTGCGATCGCACCCGCATCCAATGCCCAGTGGAATGAAGGCGTTAGTGCCAAGCCGTTGCGAGGATCGTCGTTCTGGCTTTCCGCGAAGGGAACGATGTGTGCCGCCTCCACCATTACACGTGAGTCCGGCAGGATGATACGCCAACCCGTCGCCGAGCAACGAAAATCATAAGCCTCGATCACCACACGCCGAAAGGCAGGGTCACGGATATAGCTTGCCGGGGCGTCCTTAATGGCACGCTCCCGAGGCTGATCTGGATGGCGCAGTAGATATTCATAGATGCTGATTTGGCGATTGGTATCGCGAATCCGCGAGATCTCATGAAAGCCCCGATCGAACCAATGCTGTGCGAGTGCATTACCGAGCGCTTCTCGTGCATCGGCGTCCATGAGCAATTCAAACAAGTCGTTGGCTAGCTGCACGTACGCAAAGTTGTTGGTGATATCGCTATGGGAGCGTGCTGAACGGAGGGCGTCGGCAGCTTGCTCGCGTCCAGGTATCGCAACTAGGCACCAAAAATTACTGCTTTTTAGATGAAAAAACGGGAAGTAAGGATTCGGATGATCCTGTTCCGTCCGCACCGCGTCAAAGTAACTCAGGTAACGGTCCAAGAGGTCTGAGTTATAAGTGATGCGATTCTCCGCCAGTACCCCCGCCTCAGCCTGGTCGATAACGGCCAGCAGCATACAGATTTTGTGAGGGCTGGGACGCTTTGTCTTAGGATTTACGTAGACCTTCAGCTTGCGGAACGCGTTCAGGTAATCATCGAGCTGCATAGACACCACATCTGGTCGTTGGCGTACTTGTATGAATTAAAGTAGTCCATTTGCACGTGCAACGGGCCGGACACCGCCGCGACTTCCGGCCCAGTCGCATCGAGTTACTGCATGCCTCAAAAAGGATGTCGCATCTTGATGCCAGGGCTCTTTGGTCTTGATCAAGATTGGTCCTGATCAAGACGCCGGCCTTTGGATCTGTGAAAGAATGCTGTCGTCTTTGATTTTGTGATCGTTCAACAACAGAAAGATCTTTGACAGCACTTCCGTCGCTTTGCGATCGGCTTCCGCAAAGGGCAGATAAAATTTCTGCTCGGTTGCCTTGTCCGGCACCACGCAGAGATAGTTGCCCGGTTCGATGTGAATGGCCGCGCTGCCCAAGTGAATGCGGTATTGCGCCAGTTTCCCCTGAACATGCGCGAAATGGCCGTTGATGGAAACGCCCTTCAATCCCAGATCGGCCATCAGGGTCGTGACCAGTTCGGCTTGCCGCTGATAGCTTTCCGTTGACCAGAGATAATCATCCTCCTCGGTGTGGGCAACGGCCGCAATGAGGTCGACGTCCCGCATGACCTCTGAAAATATCAAAGGTGGAACGTCGGTCAGGGACAGGTCTTCGCCGTCGCGGCTAAAGCAGACCTGGTCCAATGTCACCGTGGGCAATTCGGCCAGGTAGTGGCCCGCATCGGGGATTTCGATTCTGGCCTGGAGTGCGGCGCGCGGAAACGATTTGTAGACCTCGGCGACGTCGCTGCTGGTCAGCGTCCAACCCCTGGCCTGCAACAGCCGGCTGGCCACGTCGGCTTTAACCACATGACCGGCAAACCGGTTGGAATAGGTCTTGGTTGCCTCTTCTGCCGGTGTGAGGATATAGAGCTCCCGAAAGGCCTGTTTGAAGGGCTGAACAATTTTACGCCGCACAATTTCGTGCTGCCATGCGGACAACGCCTCGGCCTGGAACAGGTCGTAGGAATGGGCCAGGCGGATCGGAAACGCGAGGGCGGCCTGCGTGCCATCAGCGGTGCGGAGTGCGCTGGCGTCATCCGTCAACAGGCCAAAGTCGCCTGTCGCGGTCACCAGGATGATGTCTGCCAGCAAGTGGCGGACAATGGGGAGCTTCAACAGGCTGTCCCAGTCTTCGCCGCTAATTTCCTCGCCGGACGCGAGCATGTTTTCGAGTGCGCGCTTGAATCGGGATGCCTGGTCCTTCAGCCGAGCCTGCACCTCTTTCAGATCTGTGTATTCCTGTGTTTTGCGCACAGCGGGAGGCACGGACTTGAGTTCCTTGCCTTGTTTGAAGACCTTGATCGTCGACAGTCCGCCCTCCACCGAGAGCTCCATGTCCCAGTCGCCCACCGGTATCCGCTGGCCAATGGGAGATTCTTCACCAACCAGTTCGGCCTCAAGCTTCCATTCCATGCGGGTGGCATCGCTAAAGCCGGCCGTTTGGGCAAGGTGCATCAGGCCCGCTTGCACGGCGGCCCGCGTGTTGGCCTGCCGTTCGGCGCCGTATTGGGTAGCCTCCTTGTGTATGCGCTTGAAGGCAAAATAACGGTCACTCAGCTCTTGCGGACTTTCCAAGGGCAGCAGGCCGTAGGCTTTCAACGCGGCCTGGCCGTGCCGAACCAGACTCTTCTCGATCGCCGGTCTGTTACTGCCTCTCACCGCCTCGAAAAGCATGACCGTATTCTTCACGCTGAGATCTGCGTCCTTGATCAGCTTCAGGTACGGCTTCAGGTGCTTTTCATCGACGTTGTCGATGACTGCTTTTACGGCCGCTCGATCAATGACGCCGGCTTCTGGAGCGTCGCAGTTGGGGATGTCTTCAAAACGATAGTCGGTCGTGTCGCTTCGATCGCCAGCGGTTTGAAAGAGTCGATCCTGATAGGCGATAAGAGAGTTCCAGCTCAGGGCCTGGAGGATGTACTTTCGGGCCACGCCGGCAAAGGGTAGGGCGGCTTGGAGCGTATTCGGATCAAAGCGTTTGAGCTCGGAGACGAGGTCAGCGTCAGTCAGGCCGTCTTCCAGACCGGATGAGGAGATGAGGGTATAGGCGAGGCGCGCGTTCAGGGCATCTCGGTCCCTTAGCTCTTTGACGGTGATCTGGTCGCGTTCAATCTCTTCCAGTCCGCGCAGAAGCCAGCGTAATCCGTGGGGGGCACTGGATTGGAAATACTCGACGAACTTTTCGGTGTTAACGTCAGCGTCTTGCAGTAAATCCCAGGCGAACCGCTGGTGGTATTCCCGTTTGGTGCGTTCGAGCGCTAGGTGATCCGGTCGGTCGGCGTAATAGTCCTCATCTTCAGCATCCGGTGCGTCGAGATAGGAGTAGTAGACCACCATCGGCCCAAAAGACTGCTCCGCCGCCTCGAACATCGGATAGGAATACTTGTGACTGCGGTGTAGCCACGTAACTGACTGGCTGATGATTTCGTAGAGGTCGTAATGGTAGAACTGGTAATTGGTGGGTGATGAGTCGTGGTCGTAAACGGGACTTATCGCAACGCAGAACTCGCCCTGGAGAAGGGCTTCTGCGAACGTGCAGTCGTCGCGCGCCTCGGGGTATTTGGAAAGGTACTTGCCACAGGTGCGAAGGGCGGGCTCCAGGTAACCTCGTGGCACATGGGAACCGCCGTCCCAGGACACTTCATAGCCCTCATTCACGTGCGCCAGCATGTATCGGACGCGGTTGATGAGTTGCTCAAAGGCATAATCGCTGGGATTGTTGTACAGCTCCTTCGTCAGGAGCCGATCGATGATCTGCTTGAAGAGTTTTGCGTTGAGAGTTTTGGGACACTCGCCCCAGGAGGTAGGAAAAACGAAGCAATCCACCAGTGTTCGATGAAAGTCATCCGCATCGTGCCAGGCTTTGTTCAGGGCCTCAACCATTTCTTTGTATGTGGCCTCGACAGCTTCGTTTCCGAAGCTGAAGTAGGAGGGGCTGGTGGGGCTGTCTGAACGGATATCCCAGAAGGCGGGCAGGTGCTCGAAAGCCCAGTTCTGAAACTGATTGATACGCGCTAGCTGTTCGGCGTTCGGTTGCCGCATGGTTATCCTCCTACTAGGGGCGTGAGACGCAGGAATACGATTTTGGTGGTTTCGCCAACCACAAGGCTGTCGTCCAGGGATTCCATTACCTCGCCGTCGACGACCACTTTGAAAGCCTTTTGCTGAAAGCCACGAATGGCCGTGGCGATCTCTTTTTCTGGATCAATCGATTGTGGCGAGACAGGGCTGGGTGCCGGTTTAAGGCGGACCTGGCCTGACGGCGCTTGGCGCTGAATCTCGTCATTGGTCAAGTA
The DNA here is from genome assembly GCA_964467875.1 of uncultured Pseudomonadales bacterium. GTDB lineage: Bacteria > Pseudomonadota > Gammaproteobacteria > Pseudomonadales > Oleiphilaceae > JAEZAA01. Next base: position 4,644 of record CAYXVO010000089.1, read on the forward strand.
TTGAGCATTCAGGGCGTCCCGCAGCAGCTCCGTTTCGCCAGCATCGGCGCTCAACATCACCTGGATCTGCTGGACGACCGTCTTCTCGATGAGTGATCGAACTGAAATGGTGTTAGACGCCAAGTCGAAGGTAACCGTTTTGAGCGGGGTGGCTCGGGCAGGCCCACCAAAGATCAGGCTCTCTACTTGGACGGAAAATGCACTCATGGGCTCACTCCTGAGCGAACGGGAAGACAGTAGCAAGCTGCGCGCTTGACTTGCCGTTCTGTCAGACAAATGGTTAGGCGTAATTGCACCGGCGTTCTAAATCTAGTAGGTGAATGCTAACTGTGCAAAGCAGATTTTGAATGGGGTCGAGAGGGTGAAAGGGGTTTACGATGTCTTGGGTAAATTGCGGCAAAAACAAGGAATTACTGATTGAGGCGCGTAGCAAAACGCAGCTGATACCTGAGGTGGGTATTGGCTTGTCTTAATGAGGGAGGGGGCTGAAAAACTGGGGGCTTCAAAATGGCGCGCCCGAGAGGATTCGAACCTCTGACCTTTGCCTCCGGAGGGCAACGCTCTATCCAGCTGAGCTACGGGCGCACGAACAATTTCGAGATGCGCATCATACGCATCTTGGTTGAATTAGTCCATGCCTTGTGCCGATGAAGTTGTGGTCTCGGGCGGAGACTCGGGGATGCCGTGCAGCAGCCATTGGGAGGCGGCCACAAGCCAGATCAGAAACAGGGTCATGCCCAGCAGCCAGAACAGGAGGAAGGGCAGGCGGCGGGGGCGCTCGGCGGATTCCGAGGCCTCCACCCAGCGCACGTACATGGCGCCGAGAAAGCCGGTGAGTACCAGTCCGCTGGCAAGGGTTGGCAGCAGGCGGTGAGCCAGGTTAAGCGCCTGGCCGCTTTCGGCTAACTGGCCGAGCCAGAACAGGCTGCCGATCAGCACGGCGAGGGCGGAGAATTCAAGAATCAGGAAGTTATGATAAAGCCGTTTACTGTTGTGCATGGTGGGTCCGCTTCTGTGCCCGTGCTGTGGCCAAACTGGTGCTTGATACGGCCTGATTAATGATTTGGTACGGTCTTATTAATAGCTGAGCGTTGCCTATTGTTGACCGGCGTTGCCTATTGTTGGCTTGAGAGCGCCTGTGTTCAAGGTCAGCGCGGTTAGCAGGTCCAATACTTTAGGACTGGTTTGGGAGCAAGGGGAGATGAATTGGCGCTGGGTAGAAGGGAGCCCCCAGCTTGTGGCCAGGGGGCAGTTCGGTACGGCGTTGTGGGCCCGCCTACTGAAAGCGGGCAACGAGGCGCGAAGGCGCATGGTAGCTTGTTGGGCTGGTAGCGTCCAGATCCGGCATTCTCTATAAATTGTTATGTTTTTTAACGAAGTAAGTCTGCGCTTGCCCGTATGCGGCCCGGTTTGCTTTCGAGGCGCGGACATTGCCGTTATAATGCCTCGGTTTGACCCTGATGGTTCGCAACTGAATGAGGTGACTACGTGAAAGTGTTGGTTCGCGCCGCAGCAATGATGGGTTTGGCTGCCCTACTCGCCAGTACAGCTTTTGCCCTGACTCCCGCTGAAGAAAAAATCGCTGAACGGATCAAGCCGTTCGGTGAGGTATGCGTTGAAGGCCAGGATTGTGGCGACGTGCAGCCAGCGGCAGCCGCTGCGGCAGCAAGCACGGGTCCCCGTTCAGGTGACGCTGTTTATCAGGCCGCCTGCTTCGCGTGTCACGGTACCGGTGCGGCGGGTGCGCCTGTACTGGGTGATGCCGCTGCCTGGGGGCCACGTGCCGCGAAGGGCATGGAGACGCTGGTCGCCCACGCGATCCAGGGCTTCAATGCCATGCCGCCGAAAGGTGGCTGTGTTGCCTGTTCCGATGAGGAAATCGCCAACGCGGTACAACACATGGTGGATGGCAGCAAGTAAGGACTGGGGCCAACGCAAGTGGGCTATCGGCTTGCTTCCCGTCAAATCATGCTAACCGTCGTAGACAGGGCCTTCGGGCCCTGTTTGCGTTTGTGCGGTCGTGAAGGCTTTAATTAACCGAGTCACAGTTTGCTGTGCCGGATGGTGCCATACTGCATAGCTGAACGGGCCTGAACCTGGCGCGCCGTTCTGATTATTCGACCCCTGGTGAATGGATGCCCCTGACGAAACTCTGATAGGACGGCTGCAGTGGTGAACTTGTCGCGGCGAGATCTGTATCCGCTGAAAGATGATGTGATCCTGATTCACTATGGCGAAATTTTGCGCCAACTGGTGATCGAACGTGGCGGCGACAGTGAGGCGCTGCTGACGGGGACGGGCATCCGGCCCACGTATCTCGCCAACGCGGAGGGCTTTCTCTCCTATGCGCAGTTCAGTCAGCTGGTTCAGAACGCCATCGACCTGACCCAGGATCCCGCGCTTGGGTTGCATTTCGGTCGCCGCCTCAATCCCATGACCCATGGCATTCTGGGCCAGGCCTTTCTGAGTGCGACAGATATCCAGCAGGCCCTGGAAATCTTCGCCAAGTATTTTCGCACCCGCATCGCCGCCATCCGCATCAGTTTCGCGGTGGATGGCAAGGAGGCGGTGGTGCAGTTGGAAGAGGTGGCGGAGCTGGGTGCGCTGAAGGTCTTTCTGATCGAGGCGGTACTCGTCAGCGTGATCGAAATCGGCCGCTGCTTCTTCGGGTCGCGGGTCACCGTGGGCGGGCGCAGCCTGTTTAACTATCACCGACCGGCCCACGGCGATCACTATCCCGAGTTCTCGTTTGAAAACGCCGAGTTCAGCCAGGCGCACACCCAGCTCAGGTTTCCGGCCCGGTTTCTGAAGCTACCCATGACGCTGGCCAATCCCGTGGCGCGCGAGCTAGCCGAGCGCCAGTGCGAAGCCTTTCTGCGGGAGCTGGAGAGCAAGCAGACGGTGGTCGCCAAGGTCCAGTCCATGTTGGAATTGAGCGAGGATGAGCTGCCCGCCATGGAAGAGATTGCCGCCCGTCTTTGTGTCACCTCCCGCACCCTGCGACGCCAGCTTAAAACCTACAACACCAGTTATCAGCAGATCCTGGCGGAGATCCGTTGCCGGCAGGCGCTGCGGTTGCTGCAATATTCCAGCAAATCGGTGGACGAGATCGCCCAGCGGTTAGGCTACACCGATCCTTCCAACTTCGGTCGTGCGTTTCGCAAATGGACCGGACAGGCGCCGGGCGACGTGCGTCGCAGCTGAGTCCGGCGCGGCGCCGACAGGCCGAATCCTAACCCGACGGATATAGCTTCTGGCTATAGTGTCCATTAGCTTGGCTGGCTTTGTGAACCTTGGATATTGGTTTATGCTTCTAGCCATCACTTTCCGTATGGAGTCTTTGAAATGGATAGACCGAGCGTCAATATTGGTATTGCCGAAGGCGACCGCAAGGGGATCGCGGACGCGCTGGCGCGCCTGCTGGCGGACACCTACACCCTGTATCTGATGACCCATAACTTTCACTGGAACGTGACCGGACCCCAGTTCCGGACACTGCACCTGATGTTCGAGGAGCAGTACACCGAGCTGGCCCTGGCGGTGGACGAGGTGGCCGAGCGTGTGCGAACACTGGGTCATGCCGCGCCTGGCACCTACCGTGACTTCGGTAAGCTGACGTCTCTGAAGGAGCCGGAGGGTGTGCCGTCCGCCAATGAGATGATCCAGCAGTTGATTGAGGGCAATGAAGCGGTGATCCGGACCTGTCGCGAATCCTTGCCGTTGGCCCAGGGCGCCAGTGACGAGTCGACCGCGTCGTTGGTTTCCGACCGGATGCGGGTTCACGAAAAGACCGCCTGGATGTTGCGCAGCCTGCTCTGATCGAGGGTATAAACCTCTGGATGCATGAAACACAGAAAACAAAGAAGGCCGGTTGAACCGGCCTTCTTTGTTGCAGAAATGTTTAGCTTATTCGGTGCCAGAGGCACATTCCGCGCGGGTCGGATTGTGCTTGCAGCGTACTTTCAGCATCAGGTTCAGGGTGCGGGCGTCGTAATGGCCGTTTTCCTTCAGCGCCACGCGCACGCCACGCAGCATGGAGTCGAAGCCGCTTCCATCTTCCTTGGTAGGCTGGATCCAGTATTTCTCGGGGATATCGGCCTCGGCCGCTTTTACCTGCTCCATGAACTTGTCGAAGCGGTTAAAGAACACTTCACGGGTCTTCTGGGTGAACTCCGGTGTGAACTTGTCGCGATGCACGACCATCTGGTGAGTCATCTGCGCGAACTTATAATTGTACACGCCGCCGTTCGGCTCCACGCCCTTGTACATTTCCATCGGCCGGTAGGCGATGGCGGGTGCGTAGGCCACATCCACAC
>CAYXVO010000090.1:0-3072 GCA_964467875.1 uncultured Pseudomonadales bacterium
TCAGGTAGATGATATACAGCAGTGTCACCTGGACTCTCCGGGAGAATGAAGAAGGGATTACGGACGCGGGGCGCCGACGATGGCTCTATTATCGGCGATATGAGGGTGGATAATGAATAGATGGGCGAAATTTAACCCTTGGCGCCCGTTCTAATTATGTAACCGGCGTCCTGGCTCGCGCGCGGGGTCCCACTGCCCGTTTGTTCAGTTTATTTTGGCATTCTGGCCGAGGGATCGGCGCTATTATCGGGAGCGGTGGGTGGGTCGTTTGAACGACCAGGCTACGGACGCACCTGTATTCACCCTGGGCGGTTGGCTCATCCGAAACTTCATCACCATGGAGGGATGAGCCATGGCCACACTTCAAGTACGCACCTTGTCTGGCACTTCTACCAATATCGATGCGTCTGATCTCGACTCCTTTCGCGCAGGCCTGCAAGGCGAGCTGCTGACGCCCGACCAGCCAGGCTACGAAGACGCCCGCAAGATCTGGAATGCCATGATCGAGCGCAAGCCGGCGGCCATTGTCCGCTGCACCACCGCGGACGATATCGCCCGCGCGGTGGATTTTGCCCGCACCCATAATCTGCTGACGTCCGTGCGCGGCGGCGGCCATAACATCGCCGGGAGTGCCCTGTGCGAGCAGGGCTTGATGATTGATCTATCCCCAATGAAGTCGGTTCAGGTCGACCCCGACCAGCGTACCGCTCGTGTGGAGCCCGGAGCGACGCTGGCGGATTTTGATCGGGAGGCCCAAAAGCATGGGTTGGCCACGCCGTTGGGTATCAATTCCACCACCGGCGTGGCTGGCCTTACCCTCGGGGGAGGTTTTGGCTGGCTGACCCGCAAGTATGGGGTGACGGTGGATAACCTGGTTGGCGCGACCGTGATTGCCGCCAATGGCCAGCGGGTCCGGGCCAGCGAACGGGACAACCCGGATCTGTTCTGGGGAATTCGCGGCGGTGGCGGCAATTATGGCATCGTCAGCCAATTTGAGTTTCGTCTACATCCAGTGGGGCCTGAGGTCACGGCCGGCCTGGTGGTGTTCCCGTTCGATCAGGCATCGGCGGTTCTGCATCGGTATCCTGCGCTGGCACAGAGTCAGTCCGACGACAGCATGATGTGGGTGGTTTTGCGTCATGCTCCACCACTGCCGTTTCTACCACCGGACGCCCATGGGCAGAAGATCCTGGTCATCGCATTCTTCAGTATCGCCTCGGCAGAGGAAACGGAACGCCAGCTGAATGCCCTGCGGGCCTTGGGTCAGCCCCTGGGCGAGCATGTGGGGCCGATGCCTTATACCGCCTGGCAGCAGGCGTTCGATCCGCTACTGACACCTGGGGTTCGCAATTACTGGAAGTCTCATTTCTTTGCATCACTCGATACTGCTCTGCTGGACGTACTATTGGACTTCGCATCCCGCCTGCCATCACCCCACTGCGAGATCTTCCTCGGGCAACTGGGCGGGCAGGCCTCCCGCATACCGGCCGACGCCACGGCCTATTCCCATCGTGATGCTCAGTTCGGCATGAACGTGCATGGCCGGTGGGAAACCGCCGCCGAAGATACCCACTGCGTTGCCTGGTGCCGCGACCTGTTCAGCGCCACCAAGCCTTATGCGACCGGCGGAGTCTACGTCAATTTCCTATCCCAGGATGAAGTTGACCGCACGCCATCCGCCTACCGTCCGGACACCTGGAACCGGTTGGTGGCGCTGAAGGGAAAATGGGACCCGCAGAATCTGTTTCGCATGAATCAAAATATTCAGCCCAAGGCTCAGGCAACCCGGGAGGAACCCGCGCACGTGTGACGGTCATTAGGGAGGCGCCGAACAGCTGGGGCAGGGCGGTCAGAAGCCCCAGCTGGGTTGCCGAAGCCTGCAGGTAAATGGCGAAGGCATTGAGATAGTTATCGCTGGATTGCGGGTCTGCCAGCGCCTTACAGGGGAGAGTGCCTTGGCATGGTCAGTATCTTTTAGGAGCTGACTGCTTCGGCCGAGATCCCCTCGGACAGCTGTTCTTTTGACTGAGTGTTCTTTTCCGATGGGGCGTGCTCTGGATTGGAGAAAATGATATGACCGTCTGCGAGCCGGGTGTAGCGCAGGATGGTGAGGTCATAGGCATAGTTCTGCTTGAGCTTCCAGGGGGCTTTGGTGCCTTGGCGGGGAAGCTGCATGGCCGCGCGCTGGACGTAGCCAGACGTTAGATCGAGAAAGGGCTGCGTTTCAAAGGATCGCTTCGGCACACGAGGGGTACACTGACGCATGCCAATTCGATCCATGTAGTTGAGGACCCGGCAAATATACTCACAGCAAATGTCAGCTTTTAATGTCCAAGCGGCATTGGTGTAGCCGAAAATAAGAGCCGCATTTGGAAGGTCGCTCAACATTAACGCGCGATAAGTTACGGCCTGGTTGATGTTGAAGGGCTGTCCGTCTACGCGGATGGAGATCCCACCGAAGTATTGCATGTTAAAGCCCGTTGCGCTGACGATGATATCGCCCGACAGTTCGCGCCCGGATTTGAGTTTAATCCCTTGACTTGTGAACGTTTCGATTTGATCGGTGACCACTGTCGCGTTGCCTTCGCGAAGGGCTTTGAAAAGGTCACCGTCCGGTACGGCCAGCATGCGTTCATCCCAAGGCTTATAGGACGGCGTGAAGTGAGCCAGATCAAAGCGTTTTCCAAGTTGTATGCTGGCCATCTTCAGCAGTAATTTGCGCGCCACTCCAGGGCACTTCTTGCAGAATTTGAAGAAAAGCATGTGCGAGCTGATGTAGAACGTACGGGACAGCCGATACACGACTTTTTCCGGTAGAAAACGACGCAGTTTCAGGGCCAGGGTGGCTCGTTCCGGAACCGATGCGACGTAGGAAGGTGATCGCTGCAGCATTGTCACATGTGCGGCCTTCTCTGTAAGGGCCGGTACTAAAGTTACCGCCGTGGCACCTGAACCGATTACGATAATGCGCTTCCCTGAATAGTCGAGATCCTCAGGCCATTGCTGCGGATGAATAAACAGTCCCTCAAAGTTCTCTCGTCCAGAAAATGAAGGAGTATAGCCCGCATCGCA
>CAYXVO010000090.1:3082-8944 GCA_964467875.1 uncultured Pseudomonadales bacterium
GCCGGTGCAGGATAATAGGAACCGGCAAGTGAATGTGGTGAGCTGACCCGTAGCTAGGTCCAGTACCTGCAGCGACCAGCGAGCATCGGCCGTGGACCAGTCGGCACTGATTACCCGGTGACCGAAGCGGATGCGTTGCGTAACACCAAATTCCTCGGCGGCCTCACAAATGTAGTCACGGATGGAGGCTCCGCTCGCGATGGCTTTGTCACCGGTCCATGGCTTGAAACTGTATCCGAAGGTGAAAATATCTGAGTCGGAGCGCACGCCTGGATAGCGGAAGATGTCCCAGGTTCCTCCGATTGCGTTGCGGCCCTCCAGGATGAGAACGGACTTATCTGGGCAATGGGTGCTGAGGTGGCAGGCAGCGCCTATGCCGGAAAGGCCGGCGCCTATGATCAGGACATCGAAGAACTCGGAGGACATAATCCATTTACCCTTGAGTAGAAAGAGTGTGAGGGAGTCGTGCCGGTCGCGGCATTCATTCCGCCGCCAGCCAGACCCCTGAAAACACATAATGCTCGTTGAATCCGACGCGTCCGCTGATCGAGCGAGGCATACCGAATGTGTCTATATGGGGTAAGGTCGCGTGAAAAACGCCCGTAACCAGATTTGGGACGACGCGGATCTCGCCAAAAACAAGGTGAGCGCCGGTCGCTGAGTAAATGCACTTGTACAGTGATTCTTTGATCGAAAAAAGTGCCAGCGCATAGAGGCGGGCGTGGGCCGGCGGTTGCGCAAGCAGCCAGCTTAACTCCTCAACGTGGCAGAAGAGCCGGTAATGTCTCGCCTCTACAAAGTCGGTTCGTTTCTCAATGTCGAGTCCCAATGCACGTGCATGCTGCGTGGAGGCCACAACACCGGCCACATATTCCTCTGTATGGCTGATGCTGCCACAAAACCCTTTCGGCCATACCGGACATCCCCGTTCGTCCCGAAGAATTGCGGTAGTGGGACCGCCAAGCAAGCAGATAGCTCTGCGTGCGCAGGCTCTACCTCGTGCGAACTCAGTACGCCTAGCCGCTGTCATGCCTTCTATCGCTAGGCGTTCACTAGGCTGCAGTGGTGGCTCATCATTGCCGTTGCCGGCCTGAGTCACCAGTACGAAGGGCGGTGTCGGAAACAGGGCGGAAACGGTTCTGGGCGTTAGTTCCGAGACTTGATCCAGATTGAAAGAAAAAGGCTGCAATCGTAATCCGGTCTTTGGTTCAGGACGTTGTTGGGGGCGTTTTGTATATGTCGTTGCGAAACAGATCCGCCCAAACTTTTCGACCAGATGCTACGCGATAATGCTCCGGATACTTCTCTTTAAGCAGTTGCGACAGGGCTTCGGCATATTTGAAATTCATACCGGGGAACAGATGGTGTTCAATGTGGTAAGACACGTTGCTATGCAGCCAATTGACAAATTTACCGGACTGTAAATTCATGCTGTTCTTGAGCGGGTGGTTTTCCTCACTCAACTCGATAGTGTCGTGCTGAATATAGATATAAAAGCAAGAAATGGCGGTCGCGATACTGTAGGCAACCAGAAGCGCTAGGACGAATCCGGTGTCTTGGCCTACCAGCAGGGAGAGTGCGAGGATAAAAGCGACGCTTCCCAGAACTTCAAGCCAGATAGCCAGTCGTTGCTTGCGGGTATACGTGGGAACTAATGGAATCACCGAGGAAATCCGGCCGCTGCGGCCAAGCATCGCGAAACCAATCTGGCTAAATAGAACAAGATTATAGGAAACCAGAACGAGCGGGTTCCAAGGCAGGTGCCTGTTGGGGAAAAATAGCAGTCGGATCGCCGTTCGCAGAAAGGTTCGTTCATCTTCGGAAAAACAGCGGAAAGTATCGTTACGACCGTTGGTATAGGCGTGATGATACTGGTTATGTACAACCTTAAAGACGGTCGCTGGTGTTAGAGTGATGGCAAAGAAAAGATACTCTGTGGCATATCGGAGGCGTCGATTCTGCACAATTGAACCATGACCAAGATAATGGCAGAGATTGCCAATGCAGAAGATGCTGCTGCCCATAATCATGCCGAGGAAGATGGCCCACCCCGGGCCCTGCAACCAATTCAGGGCATACACGCAACCGATGATAATGGCCAAATGAGCGAACAGAGTAATGAGTTGGCGCGGTTCTGCTTGGAATGCTTGTGCCGGTAGTATACCCCGCAGTTCTCGGCGTATTTCACCAACAGGTTTCAGTTCGCTCATTGGATGCACTTCCTTGGTGTCTAGGTTGACGGGGCGCTAGGTCGTGTACTCGGCATTGATCTTGATATAAGACTCGCTCAAGTCGCAGCCCCATGCTTTTGCTGAGTAGACTGGTGAGCCAATGGCAACATCAATGGTCACGGTCTTGGCGTTCTTCATTTTCTGAGACAGCTTGCCTAGGTCGAGAGGGATCGCAATTCCGTACTCAAAGACGGCTTCATCCATGATGGTTACGCGAAGCTCTTGCGGTTGAATTTCACCCAGAGTAAAGCGGTCTGTCGGCTTGCCGACGGCCATTACTACGCGACCCCAGTTGGGGTCCGCACCATGGACGGCAGTTTTGATTAAGGGCGAGTTGATGATTTTCTTGGCGAAGATGCGAGCGTCATCAACGGAAGTTGGCAGGCTGACATTGGCCTCAATCAGGTAATTGGCGCCTTCCGCCTGAGAAATAATGTCGCGAGCCAATTTGAAAAACATCGCCGTCAGTGCCCGCTCAAAGGTAATCAGGTCTTTTGCGGTCATTGGACGTTTATTCGTGGATACAACCGCAACCGTGTCACTGGTACTGGTATCGGTATCGACCGAAATAGCGTTAAAAGTCTTGTCGGCCGCACGTTTTAGAACTTTCTCCAGGTCTTCCTTCGAAATTTGCGCATCCGTGAAAAAATAGGCGAGCATGGTCGCCATGTTGGGCTCGATCATGCCTGCGCCCTTTGCAAAGCCACAAAGCTTGATCCCATTGAATTCGGTGGAGGCTACCTTGGCCTGGCGGTCAGTGGTTAGGATAGCGGTTGCACTTTCTTGCAAGGTGCCTTCAGTCAGCTGACCGGCTACCTGATCAATAGCGGGAACAATCTTGTCCATCGGCAGTGGTACGCCAATGACTCCAGTGCAGGAGATAATCTGATTGGTTGCAGGAATGCCTGTTGTCGCTTCAATCCGCTGGGCAATGGTCTCAATGTCCCGAGCCCCATTGGGCGTGAATACGTTGGCGTTCTTGCTGATCACGCAGATGGCCTGGATGTCGCCCTGCGCCGTGTTCTTGCGGTCGAAGCGTACTGCTTCGCTGCAGCTGAGGCTGCGTGTGTAGATTGCTTTGCCGACGCCCATATCTGGCAGTGTGATTAACGTGAAATCAGGACTGCCGTGCTTACAAACGCCAATGTGGGCGGAATAGCTCCGTATGCCGTCAGGCTGATGTCGCAGGTCGTTCATGATGTTCAGGCGTAGGCCGCTGTCGGCCGCTTCGAATGAAACCACGTCCAGCTCAAATGCCTGTGCCGGCAGCTCAGAAAGCGAAATATGATCTTCGGGCAACACAACTTTCATATTAACCTCGGATTAACCAATGCCTGCGACCCCTTAGGGCTCGCAGGCTGGTCAGCGTCAGAATGATTCCCTGAATTGGTCATGCTCGCCGTAGCGCATGGGGACTTCAATCACCAAAGGACCCGTGCGGTCGTGCTGCTGGAGGGCGTCTTCCAGCTCAGCAATACTGCTGATCCTGATGCCGCGGCAGCCATTTGCTTCGGCGAGCTTGACGAAGTCGACTTTTTCCAGTTCTACCATGGCGCTATGAGGAGTCTTGTTATGGCGCTTCTGGTACAAGTGGATGAGCTCGAAGGCGCTATTATCCATGACGATCACAACCACAGGAAGATGGTAGCGTGCCAAGGTTGCTAAATCGCAACTGCCGGAGTGGAATCCGCCGTCGCCACATAGCAGAAATACCGGGCGCTCAGGGTAGGCTAATTGGGCTGCAATGGCGGACGGTAAACCTGTGCCAAAGCTGGACAAGCCAGTGTCACTGAAAAACTGTGAGGTGGCGGTAGGATCCGCGAGCAGAATTGCGTGGTGACGGTAATAGCCGATATCGGTGACGCAAATCGCATCGTTTTTGAAGTACGGATTGACGGCATTGATCACCTGGACAGGCGTCAGTTTGCCATCGCGTACTGTGGTCTCGGCGAGGCTGCGTTTGTAGCAGGATTTCACCGTGTCCAGGTTCCGTTCGGTCTGCTTGGTTACGCCTTTTTCACTCAGGGATGCCAGGATCTTGGCGATGCTGCCTGATAGTTCGTAATCAGGCTTAAATTTGGAATGTATGGCGAACGTTGGTGTGGAGCCGATGTTGATAATCGTTTTGCGGGCACCGTATGCCCACATTTTAGGAAGCAGGTCGTCCACATATTGATAGCCGATACACACCAGCGTATCGACGGGCGAAAAGATTTCTTCCAGAGCGGGATAGCCAATGATGCCTTCCATGTAGCAACTGGCGGCACCGAAGTTGAGCGGGCTGGAGAAACGTTCCAGTCCCTTCGCGTTGGCCGCCGTCATGTAAGGCATCCGCCATTGACGGCAGAACTCCAGTACGGCTTGTCCTTGCTCCGTGCGAACAGCTTCGGCACCGATCAGGCATAGAGCATTTTGGGAGGCAGCGAGTACACGGTGGACATCGTCCAGTGCGTCCGGATGAGGTATCGTCTGCTCAGGGCTGATGGCGTAGCTGATGGGGGTGTCCAGGCCGGCGGGAGCCGGAATGTCACAATTGAACAAGTCGGTGGGGATGGCAATGTGGACAGGGCCAACCGGCTCCTGTGTGACGAGTTGGAAGGCCTTCTCTAGAACTGACGGCAGCTCTTCAGGCGACTTCATTTCATAGGACCACTTGGTGAGCGGCGCCATAATCGCAGCTTGGTCGACACACTGATGGGTCTGGTTATAGAAAATATCACCACGCTCCAGTTGAGCGGAAATAAAAACCATGGGTGACTTGTTTAACATGGCGGACGCAACGGCGGTGGTCATATTTGTTGCGCCAGGTCCCATGGTAGAAAAGCAAACCTGGGGCTTGCGAGTGAGACGCCCGGTAAAATCGGCCATGATACCCGCGTTAAATTCGACGCGCGCGGTGATGTATTGGATGTCAGGCTCCTCGTTGAATAGGATGCTGGCATTTTCCCGGCCTGGAACGCCAAATACTCGCGTGATGCCACGGCGTTTCAGTTCTTTCAAAAGCACCTTGCTAAATTTCATATAACCGCCTTCCTGATTTGGTTGAAATCAATGTCCGAGCTTGTCAAGCCATCCACGAGTACCGCGCGCATAACTTCATAAGAAAATCTATCTTTGCGCAGCCGGAGGTCTTCATTAGAAATCGTTACGCCATCGGTGAGGTATTGGCTGAAGAAATCTTCACAACCGGTGCCTTCGTGAATACCGACTTTTTTGCGCCACACCACAGGATGAGCAATTTCATCTTCGTAGGCTTTACGCAACGCGTATTTTTCCACACCGTTGTAGTGGCAGAGGTGCGGGCTGATGGCCATGGCGACGTCGACGAACCCGCTGTCGAAAAAGGGGTAAGCGACATATTGGTCATGGACGAAGCCGATGGTTTGGGAGGCCTCGTTAGCCCAGTAGGTGGACCGATATTCGCTTTGAATCAGTGCAGAGATATCGCGAGGGGTATGATGACTTTTGGCGAATCCTGCAAAGAGCACGTCGGAGCCATAGCCGGAAAGGACGACATCGGCGTTGCTGGGAATCAGCTTGTGAGCGATGTGGACCGGAATAATGTATTCGAGGTAGCGGCTATACGGGTGCTCCAGCAGGGAGATGACGTCTGCCAGATTTTCCAGGAATC
>CAYXVO010000091.1:0-8931 GCA_964467875.1 uncultured Pseudomonadales bacterium
TGCGCGTGAGGACTTCGAGCGGGCGCAACCGGTATTCCAGGTGCTGGGGCGCGCCACCTATATCGGCCCCCAGGGTTCCGGACAACTGGCCAAACTCGCCAATCAGGCCATCGTCGGCATCACCATTGGTGCGGTGTCCGAAGCCTTGCTGCTGGCGGCCCAGGGCGGAGCCGATCCGGCGGCGGTGCGCGAGGCCCTGATGGGCGGCTTTGCTGGCAGCCGAATCCTGGAGTTGCACGGCCAGCGCATGATCGACCGCAATTTCGTGGCGGGAGCCCGCGCCCGGGTACAGGTGAAGGATCTGCGGATGATTCTCGACGAGGCGCGGGCGGAAAACCTGACGCTGCCGCTTGCCCAGCGGGTGTACGAGGAGTATTTGGGCCTGCTCGCTTCCGGTCATGAGGATGTGGACCACAGCGGCTTGCTGCTGCATCTGGAAGAATTGAACCAGACTCGCCTCAATCAGAACCCTCAGCGCCTGTGCGCCGACGATTAATAAAAGGCTGACGATCCCATGCCCAGGTTTGCCGCCAATCTCAGTCTCCTGTTCAACGAGGTGCCCTTTCTGGAGCGCTTCGAGCAGGCGGCGCGCGCCGGATTTACCGGCGTTGAATATCTGTTTCCCTACGAATGGGACAAGCAGGCCCTGAAAAGCCGTCTGGAGCAGTGGGGGCTGGTGCAGGTGCTGCACAATCTGCCGCCGGGTGACTGGGCCGCTGGCGAGCGCGGGATCGCCTGTCATCCGGATCGCGTCGAGGAGTTTCGGCGCGGCGTGGAGCAGGCGGTGGCGTATGCCGAGGCCCTGGACTGCCGGCAGCTGAACTGCCTGGCGGGGCTGCGCCCGGCCGGGTATGAGGAAGCCCAACTGCGGGAGACCCTGCTCGCCAATCTCGATTATGCCGCCAGCCAGCTGCAGGCCCACGGCATCCAGCTGTTGGTGGAAGCCATCAACAGCAAGGTGGATATGCCGGGCTTCTATCTGGATAGCACCGCCAAGGTGCTGGAGGTGATTCAGGCGTTGGGGGCCGACCGGATAGGTTATCAGTATGATGTGTACCATATGCAGATCATGGAAGGAGATTTGGCGCGCACCCTGGAGACCCATCTGGCGCTGATCAAACACATCCAGATCGCGGATACACCGGGCCGGCACGAGCCCGGGACGGGGGAAATCAACTACGAGTTCCTGTTACACCACCTGGATCGCATCGGCTATGCCGGCTGGGTCAGTTGCGAATACCGTCCGGCCGGCGACACCCTGGCCGGGCTGCACTGGCTGGCGGACTGGATGCCGCGCCCGGCCGGCTAGATCAAGGCTGGCGCGGTTCACGGGCAGACCGGGGGCGTGATGGCATGACGGGTAGCTTGGCAAGTCAGGAGGATAAGAGTCCATGCGGATTCTCGTTGTCGAAGATGACCGGGAGGTTGCGGATTACCTGAAGAACGGGCTGGAGGAAAGCGGTTATACCGTGGACTACGCCGATAACGGCCAGGATGGTTTATATCTGGCGACGGCGGAGGCTTATGATTTACTCATTGTCGACCGCATGCTGCCCAAGCTGGAGGGGCTGGCGCTGATCAAGGCGCTGCGCGCGGCCGGACGCCAGATGCCGGTATTGATCCTGAGCGCGCTGGGCGAGGTGGACGATCGGGTCCAGGGCCTGCGGGCCGGCAGCGACGACTATCTGACCAAACCCTTCTCCTTTAGCGAGCTCCTGGCCAGGATCGAGGCGTTGCTGCGCCGTGGCCATGTCAGCACCGATGTGGTCACGGAACTGCGGGTGGCGGATCTGGAGATGGACTTGCTGGCCCACCCCGTGCGCCGGGCCGGCCAGGAAATTGACCTGCAGCCCCGCGAGTTCCGCCTGCTGGAATACTTCATGCGCCACGCCGGCCAGGTCCTGACCCGCACCATGCTGCTGGAAAAGGTGTGGGACTATCATTTCGATCCGCAGACCAATGTCATCGATGTGCATGTCAGCCGCCTGCGGGCCAAGATCGATAAGAACTTCGAGCGGCCCTTGATCCACACGGTGCGCGGCGCCGGTTATATCCTGCGTGAAACGGACTAGGCAGCGCTCCCGGTGAAACTGACGAAGCTCCTGCGCACATCAACCTTCCAGTTGGCGCTGGTCTATATGACGCTGTTTGCCTCGTCGGTGTTCATCCTGCTGGGGTTTATCTACTGGGCCACCGCCGGCTACATGGCGCGCCAGACCGATGAAACCATCCAGGCCGAAATCCAGGGGTTGGCGGAGCAATACCAGCGCCAGGGGCGGGTGGGCCTGATCAGCGTTATCCAGGAGCGGATCAAGAAGGATCTCGACGGCAGTTCGGTCTACCTGTTTATTTCCCGCACGGGGGAGTATCAGTTCGGAAACCTCCTGGCCTGGCCGTCGGACCTGGAAAGCGAGGAGGGCTGGATTAATTTCCTGCTGGAGCCGCCGCTGGTGGCGGACAGTCCAGGGCCCCATCATTTGGCCCGGGGTCGGGTGTTTCGCATTGATGGTGGTATGCGCCTGCTGGTTGGGCGTGACGTGCATGACCTGATGGCCGTGCAGGAGATGGTGTCACGGGCGCTGACCTGGGGCATGGGCATCACCATTGCCTTGGCCTTCATCGGCGGCTTGCTGATGAGCCGCAGTACCATGCGCCGTATCGAGTCCATCAATCAGACCAGCCGCGAGATCATGAAAGGCGACCTGTCCCGGCGGATACCCACCCGGGGCAGCGGCGACGATTTTGATCAGCTGGCGGAAAATCTCAACGCCATGCTGGACCAGATCGAAGTCCTCATGGAAGGCGTCCGCCATGTCTCCAATAACATCGCCCATGACCTGCGCACGCCGCTGACCCGCTTGCGTAACCGGCTGGAAACCATGCAGAACCATATTGATGAGCCGGTTCGGCAGCAGGAGTCGGTGGCCCAGGCCCTGGTGGAGGCCGACCGCATTCTGCAGACGTTTAATGCTCTGTTGCGGATTGCGCGGATCGAATCCGGCGGGTTCCAGCGTCCCACCGATAAAGTGTCGCTGAAGGAGCTGGTGGAGGACGCGGTCGACCTCTATGAGGCGCTGGCTCAGGACAAGCACCAGGAATTACGGGCGGATGTGCGCCATGACGTGCAGATTCCGGGGGATCGCGACCTGTTGTTTCAGGCGCTGGCCAATCTGTTGGATAACGCGATCAAATATACGCCCGAGCATGGCTGTATCCGGGTCTGGCTTGATCGGGGCGCGCAGGCGCGGCTGGTGGTCAGTGACACCGGGGTCGGCGTGCCCAGCGAGGAGCGGGGCAAGGTGTTCGAGCGGTTCTACCGGGTGGGCAAGGATCGCAGCACCCTGGGCAACGGCCTGGGGCTGAGCCTGGTCAAGGCCGTGGTGGAGCTGCATCGCGGCCGGGTCTGGCTCGAAGAGAACGATCCCGGCCTGCGCGTCATTCTGGAACTGCCTTACAACTGATTTGAGCTCTGGGCCCTTGACAGGGCACTGAATAGCTCAGTGGCTCTGTGAGCGTCCTGGCAGCAGACTCAGCGTTGAGCGCACCGGTGTCAGCAGTGACGTCAGTCCGCTCTGGGCCAGCTGCTCGGCCTGCTGGCGCAATTGATCCAGCTGCACCTTGCGGGTGTCGAGTTTGACGTTGAGACGGTCGAGCTCGCCCTTGAGCCGTTGTTGTTCGGCAAACAGGAAGGCCATGCAGTTATGGCGGTTGACCTTATCGGTTATGCCCAGTTCCTCCAGGCGATAGCCGAGCGTATCCAGTCCATTGAGCGCTCTGTCCAAAATCTTTTGTGCCTGTTTCATTTGTCTGTCCTGGTCAATTGAGTAAGTCACGAGCGGGCGGTTCTGCTTGGGTACCGCTTGGGTGCGTCGGAACCGGCCTGACAGGCTAAAGACAAAAATTAGGGAATTCAACCTAGAGCCAGGTCGGCAATGCCGGCTTCAAGTGCGCGTGACTTATTCCACTTAAACGTTGAGGGCTCGTGCGGGAAACCATCGTGCGGGAAACCATGGAGTGGGGAAGGTGAATGACAATATCGTAATAGCGCCGCCATCCTCGGGTAATCCGCACGGACTTACTCTAAACATGCCAGATCTGGAATGGCCGTGCTGCTAACCCGGCACGTGGCATCCCCGGCACGTGGCATCATAGCAACCAGACTGATGTCTGGGACCCAGTCCGGATCTGCCTGCTTTACTGTCGCCTTAACTGCCAACGGGCTCCCAGCCCTGTTAGGGCCCCAGTGCTCCCCGCACGGGGCTTTTTTTTGTCATCTTGTGAGCCCCGTGGCTAATTTTGGGCGCCGCCTGGGCCGCCAGCGTGGACTCTCGACCAGAGCCTTCTATAATGAATGCGGATATCGGCGCCTGATGGCGCTAGCTTCGGAGGGTCGACGCACGATGGTAGAGAGCCACCCATCGACCCACTCCAAGCCTGCTGGTGCTTTTTTTACCATCTACGTCAGCGCGTTCGTGCTGAAACCATATGGCCAGCATTCACGACAGCAGATCATTCACGACAGCAATATCCTGGTGTAGCAATATGTCGCGTTATCGCCCACCGGCTCAGGTCGGCTCGAAAATCATCACACCGGAAGGGCATCAGGCGCTACGGGCGGAGCTCGACCAACTTTGGCGCGTGCAAAGACCCCAGGTGACCCAAGCCGTTTCCGAAGCGGCGGCCCAGGGCGACCGTTCCGAAAATGCCGAATACATCTATGGCAAAAAGCAGCTGCGGGAAATTGATCGCCGTGTCCGCTTCCTGCGCAAGCGGCTGGAAGGGATGCAGGTGGTGGAGCGAGCCCCCGACGATCAGAGCCGGGTGTATTTTGGCGCCTGGGTGACACTGGAAGACGAAGCCGGCAACGAACATTGCTACCGCCTGGTGGGGCCAGACGAGTTTGAGCCCCAGCGCAATTGGATCAGCATCGATTCGCCCATGGCACGGGCTTTGTTGCGCAAGCAGGTTGACGATGAGGTCCAGGTAGCAGCGCCGACCGGGCTTAAACAGTATTATGTGACCGCAATTGCCTATAACCTACCCGCCGATGCCTGATCGTTGGTACTGGATACTCACCCTTTCCGAAAAGAATGTTCATCCGGCATGACATCACTTTCCACCTCCCTCAGCGCCGACTCCAAGCGTAAAGCCGGCGGCACCCTGAAATGGCGTCTGCTCCTGGTGCTGGTGATCTGCATCATTCCATTGCTGTTCGCCCAGGTCGGCCCGGACTACTACAGTGGCCGCTTGTACCGTGCGCTTTGGGACCTGGGCCATATCCCTTTCTTTACCCTGGCAAGTTACGTGGTGGTGCGGGTACTTCGCACCCGGATTAATCTCAGTGGCTTATCCTGGGTGCTGATCTTGCTGGGCGGCGCGCTGCTTCTCGGCTCATTGGTGGAGTTCATCCAGATGTTCGTCGGGCGCAGCGTCAGCATGCGCGACGTGTTCAGTGATTTCGTCGGCGCCTATATTGTGTGCGCCCTCTACTCTCCTCTTCATCGACAGTCTTCCGCGTTGTTCAAATGGTTTCTGCGGGGCAGCCTGGCCATCCTACTCGGCTTTGCCTTGGTGCCCTTGGCCGCCGAGAGCTATGACCATGTTCTGGCCCACCGTCAGTTTCCGGTGCTGGCGGGATTTGAGCAACCGACGGAAACCACCCGCTGGAAAGGTGAGGTGGACTATGAGCGGGTGCGTTTCAATGCCGCCGCCCAGAGTTATGCGTTACGGGTGCGCTTCGATGGTCAGGGTTATGAATGGCTGTCGCTCTGGCATTTTCCCCGGGACTGGCGCGATTATGACTGGCTGCGCTTCTCCGTGTTCAACGATGGCGAAGCCTTTGACATCAATCTGAGAATCCATGACGAGCCCTACGTGCGCAGCGAAATGGTGTACAGCGATCGCTACAACCAGCGCCTGACGCTGGAGGCTGGCTGGAATCACTTTGCGGTACCGCTGGAGGAAATCGAGCGCGGCCCGGCAACGCGCCTGATGGATATGAGTCAGGTGTGGGCGGTCTGGTTCTTCGTCCATGATCTGGGGCGCGAAGCCTCCCTTTATCTGGACGATATCCGGCTGGAGAAGCATTAAAGGGAATGCTTACAGGGCAAGCCAGGTTGGCTTGCAGGTTTACCATGGCAGGCCCCTAGCCCAAGGCCTGTGAATCTCCTCACAAACCGCTTCGCCACTTTCCGCTTTCGACCGGATTGGCATTAATATATGTGTGTCTGTGGCTGGCGACGATTGCGTGCCAGCATCATCTCGCCTCGTACGAGGCTAAATCAGAATTGATCGTTGTGACATGTGAGCGGGAACACGAGCCCGCGTTCATGCTCGCAACTCATGCGCCAAGGGAGAAGGCGATGCACGCATTACGACTGATTCAGGTTGTTCTGCTCCACCTGGGTTTGGTGGTGAGTCTGCCGGTGCTGGCTGATGGCAGCGATAAAGTACCGCTGCTGCAGGCCCGGGAGAAAAGCACATTGGAAACCTTTCCGCTGCAGTCGCTGGAGTCGGATGATCTATCTAACGCGGTGATTGGCGGGACGTTGGATGTGCCTGCCGCCGGCGCCGAGGAACCGGGTCTGACGGTAATGGAGCTGCTGCCCAAGGAGGTGGATGCGCCTCAGGATCTGTCGGACCTGGGTCGGCACAATGTGCCGACGACCATTCAGGTCAGAACCCAGCCGGTTGCCCTAGAGGGTCGTACTTACACCTGGGACTTTGAAACCAGTCGGCGTTGATTGCCCGTCCGGCGCTCAACGGCGGTTTCGCCACGCGCTTTATCAAACACTGATATGTCCGGGGCTGGTTTGGCGCAGGTCTCGCGGTTAGCCAGGAGGCGAAGCCGGCGTGGGCGGTGAGCCTTGATAAAGCCCTTGACGTTGGCCAGTGGCCGGTTCAGTACCTGGGTATAGAGAAAGTCCAGGGCGCTGTGAGCCTGGTTCTGCTTGGCCGGCGATACCTTCAGGGTTACGGCCAGGTACGACAGGAATTCCTGCACGCTGCGCTCGTTCAGTCCCGCCGGATTTTGCATGTCATGAAAAAACACGTAACGGCTGATCCAGTGGCGATAGCTGTGTTCGGTGCGGGGAGCAAAGCGCTGATCGCGGATGGCGATCTGCAGTTTGTGCAGCAGGTCAGGAGCGCTGTGCTCCAGACAATCGGTGGTCTTCATGGCTGGGGTCTGTACATCTACTTGTTGTTATCGTGACCGGAGTCTAGTACAGCGGCTGTGGGCTTGCAAAAACTGCGGTCATTAATTTTTGTACAGGTCTTCTGGTGGCCTGGACGGCCAGCAGCCGGCTATGGCTGGCGCAGCGGACCGGCCTGAAGCCGGACCTCTGCGCCAAAACGGTCTTCGCTAAAACTAGCCGTGCTTGGCTTTCAGTCCGTCGAGTTTAGCCACATAGGTCTTCATGGCGTCGTCCTTCGACATGCCTTTCAGCTTTTCCCAGGAGCCGTATTTGGCCCGGCCGACGATATCCAGCATGCCTGGCTTGCTGCCGCTGACATCACCCTGGGTCGCCTGCTTGAACAGGCCGTAGAACTCCAGCTTCATTTCATTGGATGGTTTGAAATCGCCTTCCGCGTTCTGGATGTAATTGACGGCATCATCGAATTGTTGTTTGAGATCGCTCATAATATTCGGCTTCCTATAGGTTGCGTGAGAGCTGAAGGCCCCGGTGGGGCTGAAGAAACGGCACCGATTATACCCGTTTCCCGACTTCGGCCTAGTGATCTGCTTCTTAAGTTGTGTCCGTTTGCACCGCTCCACGGCGGGCGCCAACGGAGAACTCCAAATCAGCCTGACGCGAGACTGCCTGCAGCATGAGCAAACCCACCCAGATCAGAATAATCGTCGACACCATCAACAAGATGCCGGACCTGGTACGCTCGCGGGCCCTGACCTTGCTGTTTGGACGCGCGGTCCGCTTTACCGGCACGGTGGGCCAGACCGTGGAAGAGCTGACGCCGAACCGCTGCGTTATCACGCTGAAAAGCCGCAAGGCGGTGCAGAACCATATTGGTTCGGTGCATGCGATCGCCAATCTGTTGCTGGCCGAATCCGCCACCGGCTACCTGATTGGCATTAATCTGCCGGATCATTGCGTGCCGGTGATCAAGACCGTCAAGGCCGATTACGTCAAGCGTAGCAAGGGCGACATGCGTGCCGAAGCGGAACTGAGCGAGGAACAGATCAAACTCCTGCAGACCCAGGACAAGGGTGAAACCGCCGTGCGGGTGCGCATTACCGACAGCGAGAACAAGGAGCCCATCATCGCCGAAATGATCTGGGCCTGGACACCGAAGCGGCGTTGATCCGCCCGTTTGGCCCTGCGTCACCGGCCGGGCCTGGTTCTGCGCCGGTCTGGTGGCCAGAGGCTGTATGCCCGCCTCTACGGCGAGCATCAGCATTAGCGTCTGGACTAGTTTCTGGCAGTGGATCGCAAGCTTGGGTGCCTGCGCATTTAGGAGGCGGGCTGGCGGAAGTTGTGGAGCAACTGCTGGAGCAGCCTGCTCTGGCTGTCCAGGCCCGCGTACACGCGGTCGCTGACGGCCTTGGTGTCGCTGCTGATCTGCGCGGTTTCGCGGGTGAGTTCGTAGAGCGCGTGAATCTTGTAGTTGATGTCTTCGGCCACCGTCGATTGCTCTTCCGCCGCACAGGCGATCTGTTGGCCGCGGTCGCTGATCGAGGCGATCTGCTGCACGATTTCGGAGAAGGCCTGCTGGGCGCTGTCGCTCTTCTCGACGCAGCCAAGCGACAGGCTTTCCCCCCGGCTCACCAGCTCCACGGCCTGCTGGGTGCCTTGCTGGATTTCCTGAATCAGGGTGCGGATCTCGGAGGTTGATTCCTGGGTACGGCGCGCCAGCGCCCGGACCTCATCCGCCACCACGGCAAAGCCGCGTCCCTGCTCGCCGGCCCGCGCG
>CAYXVO010000092.1:0-8887 GCA_964467875.1 uncultured Pseudomonadales bacterium
AATTAAGAGGGTCCGGTACAATGGTCGCTGGCAGACCGCTTTCGACACGTTTCAACTCGTCTTCGAGTTGTTTGCGGGTGAAGGGAGCTTTGTTCTCCAAGGTCCGGTTCACGCCCAGCCGGCCCATAAACAGCGCCCGCGGCAGGATTGTCCGACGCCCACTGGCATCGCTCAATTCCAGATCGACAAAGCCACGGTAACCATTGCCAATGGCCGGCACGATCCAGCGCAGCCGTTCAGAGCTATACAGTTTCAGGCTGCCGGAACCGACTTTCTGGGTGACCGCCTGGTCAATCTGGCCGCTGGGATAGGCCTTGAGACTGAGGCCGTCATGGAAGCCATAACCAACAATCTCGACCGCATCATTTTCGCCAGCCTGCTCAACCCGGATCACGGCCGGGGTGACAAACGAAATCTGCAGCAAATCAACATAGGTAAAGCCACCAATCACCGTGGCGGACAATCCTAGAGGATTACTTACCTGGACCGCCGCAGGACCGGCGTAGTGTGGCTGCGTGGTAAACCGGATCCGCTCCAGAGCATCCGCGTCATCCGCCGGCAGGACTTGATCGACCACCACCGGCTGACCACCCACGAAAACCGTCGGTTGCTCGCCGAAGTGACGACCGCGGATCACTACCTCGGTGCCGCCTTCGATACTGCCGGTATTGGGCTCGATCGAGATAATCTCAGGCGCACGGGCCGCGCCCGCCGCCGAGGTAAAGAATGAATAAACGTAGTCCCGCGCCAGCGGATTACCGGTCAGCGGTGCCAGGCCCTGGCTGACCACCACCACGTATTCCATATCAGGCTGCAACGCCTGAGTCGGGATCAGTTCCAGGAAGCGATACGCCGGCTCACCATTGCGCTGGCCGAAACCAAACTCGAAGCTTTGGGTGATCTCTTCGCCCAAGGCATAGTTGCCCTGCCCATCCGCCAGCACACCGCCCTTGAACACACGCAAGTACTGACTGAGATCGGTCGTGGCCGGCAGAACCGCCGACAGCTCAATGGAAATTTGCGGCAGGTCCGTGACCACATCCTTTTCCGCCGCCACCGGTTGATGGGATGACACGACCAGCTCGGTCAGCTCAACCCGATCAATACCGGACTTACCCGCCGCCACGTGCATGGCGCCACGCGCCAGCACCAGATCGCGCGCCGCGAAGTCGTCGGTCGTGGCATTGCGTTTCACCATCACCGGTATGGTCGCATCCAGCGTGGCATCATCGATCTTGGCGAGGTCGATGATTTCCACCACGGCTTGGACCGGACGGTCTTCCTGATCGGCATAATGCACGGTGGCGTAAGCCAGATTACCCGCCACCCGCACATCGTAAACGCCCTTGGATACCAGGTCCGCACGGGCCGGATTCAGTTCGATCACCCGCTTCAGCACCGGGTGATAGGGGTCGCGAATGTCAATTTCATTGAGCTGGGAAACCCGGCCGTCGCCGGACATATCCGTGACATAGAGTTTGTCGCCAACCACCTGAAGGCGGTTTGCCACGCCCAGGGTATCCAGTGTCGCTACAATCGGCAGTGACGGATCCTGAATATCCGCCACCACCAGACCCTCATGAGAGGCGGCAATGAAGGCAAACTGACCCTTCACCTTCACGTCTCGCGCATAGCCGTTGGGCTTGATATAGCCAATGTGATAAGGCGCGGCCAGGTTACCGATGTCCACCACCTGCACGCCACCATTGCCGTTGGCAACAAGGGCCAGGCTGTCCTTGCGATCCAGTCCGTATACTTCGGGATACGGCAGATCGACCCGCCCCTTGAGCAGGTAGGGCAAGCCGAACTGACCATCGCCATTGGCCACGGTAAAGATCAGCAGTTCACCCTGGGTCGCCTCAAGATAAGTCGCGCCCGTCTCGGGGTTTTTCTTCATCTCGCTTTGCAGGCTACCGACAAAGCCGTGGACGGCACTGTCTGGAGTTACAAACTCAGATGGAATCCCCTGCTTGCTTGCCAGCACCAGGTTGGCATCGGCATGCAGCTCGGTGATGGTGCCCGCAAAGATTTCGCTGGCGCCATTCATGAGCTCGGAAAAGACGTAGCGTTCTCCCCGTTCGGACTCGTCCGACTCGAAATCCGTTATGAATAGACCCGTACAAACCGGGCAGCCTCGGGGCGCGACGATCGGATAGTCGCTACCGAGCCCCTGTTCCATTTTCATCGGATCGATGGTGGACCAGGCACTGAGCAGCGCGCCGGTGCGCTCGGCGCTCTTGAACTGCGCGACGGCATTGTAGAAGACTTTGTGCGCCTGCCCCTGCGTCGAGCTACTTGCGCCCGGCTGCAGAAAGTAACGGGCACTCAGCGGCATGCCCACTTCGTGGAGGTTCTCGCGCTCGACCTGGTGATTAGGTGTGGTCACCCGGGTCACGATACGCACGCGTTCGTTACGCTGCGCGCTGCGGCGCAGAATATTGCCGTCGGCGAACTGGCCCCAGTAAACGTAATAATGGTTGTTGGGATCGCTGACCGGAATAGTGGGACGCGTCGCGTCGTTATCGTCACGGTGCAGCGTCATTTCAAACTGGTCCAGCACCGCCCAGGTGCCGGTCTCGGTCTGGTATTCCCGAGCCCAGGTAGCGGTCACATGACGCTCCGCCTCAACGCCGATGTCGGTCACGGCCGCCACCAGGGTTACAGCCTCACCGCTGGTTAAAATATCCCGATCGAACGGTTGCAGAACACCCAGCTTGGGCGCGACCGTATCGTCGATACGGCCAACGTGAACCACTTGCGACGCACCACTCTGCCCCAGCGCATCATAGGCCACGGCCTGCACCGCAAAGCCATCGACCCCTTGGGGTGGCTCGATCACGGCACGGTAGATGTTTTCCTGGCCACTGGCGCCATTGGACTGCGCTTCGCTGGCGTAGGCGGTGTAGACCGGACGGCCATTGACATGGAAAACCACATGATCGATTCCACCAAGCCCCAGGTCATCCAGAGCCTCAACCAGCACCACCAGGTCCTGGCCATCAATCAGTACTGAATTATCGTTGGCCGGTTGCAGGATCGTGGCCGAGGGCGGCTGATCGGCGGCAATCCGCAAGGTACGCGGCACCGAGGGCGCACTATCGTTGCCGTCCACATCCCGGGCCACCGCCCGGAAACTGATGACCTGACCGACCCGGTCGGCGGGTACCTGAACATGGAATTGGAAAGGTGCCGCTGAATCAGTCGACAGGGTGCTGTATTGCAAGGTGGCCGCGTCATGACCAACCGCCTGCTGCAGGGTTACCTGGGCGACACCGGCCTCCGGGTCATTGGCAACGACATTCACCACAATTCCGCGACCAGCGGTGACTTCCGCCAGTTCGGCACCGAGATTGAAGCCTCGGCTATCGAGAACCTGGATTTGCTGCACTTCCGGCGCCAGGTTGCGAGTCAGCAATACCGAACGCTCTTCCACCGCGGTATTACCGGCGCCATCGCGGGCCGTGGCCCGAAACAGCAACTGGAGGCTGGAGGGCAAATCATTGGCCGCCACGCCGGGCAGGTAGGAGGCAATGCGATCCACCACCAGACTGCCGTTGTAGGGTGACGTCAGCAACAAGGCCTGACGGACCTCTTCATTGTCTTCAAAGTGGCCATTCTGATTCTTGTCGGCGAACAACTGGGTGCGCACCGACATGACCCGCACGTTGTCCCGGGCATCGAGGTCATAGGGCAAGGGGCGTTGCTCGGCCACGGTCGCGCTACCGGCAACCGGCACACGCAGGGTGATTTCGGGCGCTTCAAGATCTTTATCGATCCCGACCACAACGGGGTCCAGTGTCTCCACCGTGCGCGGGCTGCCATTGGTGCGCAGCTCCGTTGCCATGGCGCTCAGCGTCAAATCCCGCCCGGCCTGGCCGAATGGAATTTCCACGAGGAATTCATAGGGATAGTTGGTATCCGTGAGGCTGCGATCACCGGTCACCAGGTTACCGACGTTCAGCACAACCTTGTCGATGCCGATATCGTCAATCGCATTGATTTGCACCAGCAAATATTCGCCTTCGGTAACCCGGTCTCCATTGCTGGGCTTACCGATGACCACCGTGGGCGGCACATCGCCGACGATTTCCAAACTGATGGATTCCGTTGCCCGATGCTGGTCCAGATCACCAAAGGCGGCGCCATAACTGTCGATGGCCTCGACTTCCAGCCGGACTCGATTGTTATTCGGATTCTCCGCATCGAACGTGGGCATTGGCACGCTGAAACCGTAAGGTGGCTGGCGCAGTCTCAGACTAAAGAATTCAGTGTCCTGCCCTACTGGACCGCGATAGGCCACCAGCCGCAAGGAGTCGATACCAACGTCGTCATAGGCGTTCACATTGACCGCTAGCGCACTGTTCTCGACCTGTTTGCTGCCATCGAGGGGGCTAATGATGTCCACCACCGGACGCTCGTCGACCCGGACCGGATAGCTGATTTCCTTGATCCGCTGGTTGCCGGAATGGTCATAGACGACCAAGCGGAGCCAGATATCGAAACGTACTCCCTGCGCCATGCCGACTCCGGGGAACCGGGCGGCGATCTGTGCCAGGCGGTCTACATGGACTTCCTGCAGATACAGTGGCGTATCAATGTTGTTGGTGGTCACCGGGTCCAGATCGCTGTCCGGCACGCTGGTAATGGTACGCACTGGGTTGGCGTACGGCAGTGTTTCGTAGGAGCCATCGCTCTTCTTCACGCCATAGGTGGTGAAGAGTTCAAGACGGGCCACTTTGACGTTATCAAAGGCCCGGAATGCCACCTCAAAATCAGAATGTTCAGGCGGGCCATAGCCGACCGCCGGGCGCACCAGGGCGGCTTCCGGATTAATCTCATCAGCCGCGCCGATGAACTGGATTTCATCGCGCCCGATCGCACCGTCGCTGTCTTCCACCTGAGCGGTCAGTTCAATGGTCTCATTCGCGCGAATCAGACCCGCCGGCATACTGTAGACATACGTCTGCTTCACCACATAAGGGCTATTTTCACGGCCAAACTCATCGGCGATCTGCGGCGAGTATTTATGTTCCAGGGCGTCGTAGATTTCATTGAATGCCTGGCTAATCACGCCGGCGCCACCAGGCGCCTCCGGTAGACTCTGAACCTTCTGGAGCTTGACGCCATTGGCGAACAGTTGCAGTTGCTCGCCAGACAGGCGACGGTCATCAGCTGCCACCACACCGACCTTGATACGGAAGGTGCCGGCGACGATATATTGCTGATCCGCGGGTGCGGTAATGCGGATTTCCGGCGCGACATTGTTAAGCGGATGCACCAGGAATGTGCGTCGTGCAATCTGGCCGGTGGTATCTTCCAGAGTTAGTTCGTATTCGGTTGGTTCTGCCTGATTGAACAGAACTTCCACGGCCTTCTTCGGCACGTGGGTGACCAGCGGGTCTGGGCAGTGGGTCTGCAGGTCGGTCTCATGTTCCAAAACCCGGCTGCCGTCCCGCTTGAGGCGCTCGATCCGATAACGGCGCAAGCCTGCGTCGTCACTCAGCTTGGTGGACAGGCGGAAGGTCTCACCCGTGCGCAACCAGAACTCACCATAATTCAAACGATCCGCCGTATTGATGATCTTCTGGTAAGTCCCGCCAACCTTGTAGGAAGCAAACTCCGTGAGCGCCATCAGCGGCGGTTCGTTGACGACCAGTGGCAGGGCCACCTGGGCTGAGCCGCTACGTCCACTACGGTCGGTCGCCAGTACCGACAGGTTCAGCTCACCACCCGTGTAGGTGGCGGGTACGTCATAGAGAAACTCGTAATCACCAGTGGTATAACGGCCTCCCAACTGCCGCACCAGCCCCTGGTTATCCGACAACGTCAAATGAGAGAGACCGCCACTGAGGTCGCTGACCGAGATCTTGACCGGGATCCGCGCCGTGCGCGTGGTCGGGGTACTGGCAACCGGCGCACTCAGAGTCACCTCTGGCGTGGTTTCATCCAGGGCGATACGATCCTGGGCCAGGGCTGCCAAGGGCTGCAGACCACGCTCCAGGCTGAAGCGGTCCGTTGCCACCGCAAAAATCTGGAAGTCCTGACCCGCCAGTTGCGCGGGCACCACTAACCTGCGCCGCGAGGTACTGAGAGTCTGGCCATGGCTGGACGCAAAGTCGACGCGCACGAAACTGGCCTGCCCGTCCGTGCGCAACGCATCATCCAGATAGACCTGAAAGCTGGTGTGATTGGGAGCGGACTGACGTTGATCCTGATCCATATACTGGATCGTGCCGCGGACACTGTCGACTTCCAGGTCGATGGCCCGGACAAAAGCAGGCAGGCGACCGGCGCCGGCATCGGTAAACTCAGGCAGGATCCTGACGTGAGTAACACCAGCAGGCAGCCACTGTGCCAACACCAGATTGCCATTGGTGCCCACCAGCTGATCGGCACTGACCCGCAGGTCCTGGGGCACGGCGCCACACATATTCTTCATCTGGTAGGACAGACGATAATGGGTCTGCACAGCATTGAACGTCAGACGCAGAGAATTGATGCCATTCGCGTCGTCCGATCTGGCCAGAATTCGGCCATTGCCGAACTGCCAGGCAGGCTGGTCATTGATGCTTAACGCACCAATCCAGTCACCCGCTTCCGGATAATCAATTTCCACCAGATTGCGGGATAAGAGGTTCGAATCAAGTCCGCCTCGAATGGTGCGTCCGCCGTCCAGTCCAAGCCCCGTCAGCGAACTGAACAGAGGCGTCATGCGCAGGGGCATGGGACCACCGATATAGTCATCGGCGACTTCAAACTGGTAATGGGCCAGACCACCCTGGACCGGGCTGCCTTGCGGCACCTGGGAGCGAATACGGACCTTGGGCGCGATATCTGGCGCAACCCGCACCTTGCGACTCAGATTGGCGCGGTTGCCCTGACGGTCGATCGCCTCGACCGCCAGCGTAAATTCCGTCCCTTCCGCGCCAAGTGGTGAATAACGGGCCAGGTCAATGACATTGGCTTCCTGAACCTTTACCGACGCCAGGTCCAGGCCCGCTTTTTCCAGCACTACCCGGTTTTCATGGTCAATGATCCGGACCTGGTAGGACTGGACGCTGACGTTATCGACGATTGCCAGGTCCAGCGTGACCGACTGTCGATCGTACAGGGTCTCGCCTGGAGTCAGGATCTGAATGGTCGGCGCTTCCTGGTCGGCCTTGATTCGAACCTGAATGGAAGGTGAATCGCTGCTGTTGATGCCGTGATCGAAGGCGCGAACCTTGAAGGTCAGGCTCTGCCCGGTGTAGTCAACAAACGCCGTGGGAATCCGAACCCGGGCGTTGTAGTCGGTAAAGAAGCGTTCGGCGGCAACAATGGAACCGATCGTATTCTGGTTCGCCACGCGAACCTGTTCCAGACGATCCTTCCGGCCAAGAACCTCCCAGTCGACCCGGATCTCCTGACCCTGTTCGTCAACGAAGTACGCCGCCAGATCCCCAATATACTGGTTGTCGCTGGCGGTGCCGGATACCTCAAAGCTTTCGCCAGGATAATGCTCCAGGTTCTGCGCCGGCACGGTCATATTCACCACGGGTGCTTCCTGATCATCCAGGATCTGCAGGTCCAGGGGTACTTCCGTCACCTGCCCGACACTGTCCGTCGCCCGCACCAGCACACTCATGGGCTGGTCAGCTGGATTGTGAGGAACCCGCAACGCCGCCGAGAAGTACTCATTGGCCGCTACCAGCCGAGCGGCGTCCTGCCGGCCGGTGGTCTTGATGACCTGCTCCTGTTGGCCCACCCGCTTGATAAAGACAACCTGGGCAATCTCCCGGTCATCAGTCACCAGGGCATTGATGGTGAAGGACTCGCCTTCTACATAGCGCGAACCGGCCGCCGGATGACGGATGGAAACCACGGGTGGCTCATCGGTGCCCACATCAAACTGCCAGTGACTGGTGTCACTATTGCCGAACACGTCCGTGGCCGTGAGCGACAGAACCAGCTCTGTCAGGTCCTCGGGCACGCGGTAGGAAAACGAATTGGACGCTTCCTTGGCAGAGAACGTGACTTGATTGAAAACCTCTGCGCCATTGGCCTTAACTTGAACCCGCTTGAGCTGACTGTCGTCCACCGCGCGCCATTGCACATTAACCTGCTCACCAGCATAGAGGCTGGCACCGGCCAGGGGCGCGCTGATGGAGGCCTGGGGAGCCGTGGTGTCAGCCCGAACCATCACATTCGCTGTCACCGGCACCGAAGCCTGGCCAAACTGGTCAAACGCCGTGACCTCGATGACGAGCCTTTGCTCCTGATTCGCCAGGGCATGGGCCGCTAAATCCAGGGTATCCGCCACCTGTACGGTAGGCATGGGGCTCAGTCCCTGGCTGGCGTCCAGGGTGCGCGACGCCAGCGTCTGGTCACCAAGACGATAGCGCAATTCGACCCGGTGCACGGCCCGGTCATCCTTGGCCAGTAGATCAATCCGCACCTGATCCAGTGGGAAATAACTGGCCCGATTGGTTCCCAGCTCCACCACCTGTGGTGCGGTGTCGGGCATAACCCCAATGATGATATCAACGCGGGAATGGTTTCCGATTTCATCATAGGCGGTGACGCTGACGGGATAGGTGTCATAACTGACGTTTTCACGCTTGGAGAACGCCGGCGCGCGCACTAGCTTGAGGGCGGAGTAAGCGCGCAAGGTACCAGGCACCTGCTGTACTGGAAAATCAGCGCCGCTTAATACATCCGCCGGATTGCCGGTCAACAGATACTCTGTTCCCGCACGCCGGACACCGGTGAGTTCCAGACGCTCCGCGCCAACGTTGTCATAGCCCGCGACCTTGAGCACGAATTCGCTGCTCTCGATCACGTCGGCCACATCGCGTCCGGCATCACTGCGACTCACCACCGGCGACGCCAGATTGATCACTGGCGGCTC
>CAYXVO010000093.1:0-5937 GCA_964467875.1 uncultured Pseudomonadales bacterium
CAGCCCATCAAACTCGATAAACATGAAGTCATCGTCTCGACCAGTATTGGTATCACGCTGGCCCCGGCGGATAGCACTAACACCGAAGCGCTGATGAAGAACGCCGATCTGGCGCTCTATCGTGCCAAGGAGTCTGGGCGTGACCGCTATCATTTCTTTACCGAAGAGCTGAATGTGCAGGCCCTGCGCCATCTCCTGCTGGAGCAAGAGATCCGCCAAGCCCTGCGCAATAACGAATTCAGCCTTAGCTTCCAGCCCCAAGTGGATCTGCGCACGCAATCCATCATCGGCGTGGAAGCACTGGTCCGTTGGAATCACCCCCGCCGTGGTCTGGTCAGCCCAGACGATTTCATTCCCGTGGCCGAGGAAACCGGTCTGATTGTGCCTCTGGGGCTTTGGGTGCTGAAAACGGCCTGCATGCAGATACGGATGATTCACGAACTTTCGGGCGTGACGCTCAAGGTTGCCGTCAATCTCAGCGCGCGCCAGTTCAGAGACCCTCATCTGGAACAAACCATCTCTGAAGTATTGCAGGAGTCTGGACTTCAGCCTCAGTGGCTGGAACTGGAAGTGACTGAAAGCATGCTGATGGATGACGTGGAAAAGGTGATCGACCAGCTAGCCCGGATTAAGATGACCGGTGTGACCATTACCATCGACGACTTCGGCTCCGGTTACTCCTCCCTCAGTTACCTAAAGCGCCTGCCTGTGGACATCCTGAAAGTCGATCGGGAATTCGTCCGTGATATTCCCGAAGATCTGAACGATATGGAGATTACCTCGGCCGTCATTGCGGTTGCCCACAAGCTGAATCTGAAAGTAGTTGCGGAAGGCGTTGAGACTATCGATCAGCGGGACTTCCTGATGATCAACAAGTGTGACTATGCCCAGGGCTATCTTTACAGTAAGCCTTTGTCATTCGAGGATCTCTATGCCCTGCTTCAGTCGGAAAAAGTTCGCGACATCGCCTGATGAGCTTGTCGGGGATAACACAGCGCACCACCCACCTGTGCCAGACCTGGTGTGCTTGAATCAGGCTAGCAGATCCCAGTTGCGGTCCAACAGAACCAGCTCAGCCCCTTGCGGGCGCTGATCTTGGCCTAGCCTCACGCCGGAGATACGCGGCTTGCTCCATTCGCCGGAATCTAGCCGACTCATGGAATCCAGGTCGACGGATTTCACCAGATACACGCCATCGTCCGCCGCAACACGAGACCGGTGGGAAATGCCGTACACAAAGCGGCAGTAGTCCAGTTTCAGTTGGTGAAGATCCCGCTCGGCTTTATTGATTTTCCTGATGAGTACTTCTCGGAGCCCTTCTGCGTAGTCCATGTTGGAAAGTTCCTCGTGATTATTATCGTTCTATATCCTTGGCTATAACGCGGTCTATGGGGTGGGATTGCATGACCTCATGAGATCAGCCTCGTGAGGTTACACAGCCTGATAGCATTGTATGGCCCACCCTGGTGGCGGGTTTACTGCGTAGCTGTGAACTCGAACACAATCTGGTCCGTTTGTTCTGCATCAATCACATCAACCTGGGCCAGCCAGACCATCTGATGATCCATGTCACACGCCGGCACAATCAGTTCGCCGGTAAATCGGCCGGCCTCGGCCTTCACCAGATTGACTACCTGTTCTCCCATATACATGTCCCGCCCCTCGACCAGAACGCGGATCTGCTGGGCGTCCCCGCCCTGGACCTGGGCCTCTAGCTGGACCGGCCTCATGGCAGGCACCATGCGCGGGGAAATCGCGAACTGCAATTGACGACCACCGCTGAGCGCCACGGAACAGATACCCGCGTTAAGGCTGCAGCGTTGCGTCGGGGAATGGGCTGCACCTGTTACGGACGATTGGTGATCCGCATGCATCCCGGTGTGACCGGCATGGTGGTCTGCAGCCGGTTCAAACACTTTTAACAATTGGGGCAAATAGAAAAAGAAACCCACGACCAGCAATAAAATGACCAGTAGTAACCAGGAACGGATGCGCTTCACTTGTCAGACTCCGCAGCAAAGTAGATCCGCATGCTAGCGGATGCGCCGGGCATCGGTAAAGGCTAGATCAGGTACCGCCGCCGATTTAGCCCAGAGCTGTGGTACCGGTACCAGGAGGTGGCAGATCCGGAATCTCTGAATCGGCCTGTTGTTCATCCCGGTTAAAAATAAAGATGGCGGTGCGTAACCGGCTCTGGCCGAAGCGTGACATGGTATCGAAATGCCGCAAAGGAATTGGAATGTTGATATTGTCAGTCTCGAGGCGAAAAACTTCCTCGTCGATTTCCGGGTCATGAATATAGACGAAGCGATCATCCATGGCCGTAATCACAACCCAGTGCGGCGCCTTGTTGCGATTGAACTGATAGGTACTGATCAGCACAATGGGCACCCCTCCTTGGGCCAGGCAACTGCGGATGTCCGCCGAACTGATCCCTCGCATTTCGACTTGCACGTCAGTTTCCTGCAAATCCCGCTGAAACTCCTCATGAACCAGTGTGAGTACTTCTTTCTTGTCCTCGCTCCGCACGCCACCAATGAATAGAGGCCCCTCCTGGCTGATAAAAAGGCACACCCGGAATCCACGGCGCCAGGCCGCCAATGCCAGACCATGGGGACCGCATCCGCCGTGGCCGGAGGTCATGAAAATCGTTGTCGCCTCCCGCCAGATACGCAACTCCTGGGAGCGATCCAGCGGATGTGCGTCATTCAGTGCCCGCATCGACATCATCAGGCTCGCCGGGCCACAGGTGAAATCGGTGGTCTGTGAGTAATACGGCACATCGATCAGGTTTTCAGGTGGCTTCAGCTTAAGCGAGCGTTCATAGCGAAGCGCGGCAGCGCCGTCTTCGTAATATTGCTCAATACGTCCAAAATAGCGGTAGCCACGACGTTCATAGAGCCGAATAGCACGTAGATTATCCTCCCGGACTTCCAGCCGCATGTAGACGCAGCCTTCGGTCTTCGCTGCCTCCTCTGCCTTTTCCATCAAAGAGTCCGCCAGTCCCTTGCCCTGTGCACGAGCATCGACCGCGATTGAATACAAGCGGGATAAACTGGTGCCGCGATGAAACAGGATCAGGACGTAGCCCAGCACACCTGCGTCGTCTTCGGCAATCCACAGTTGCCCGTGTGCCTTGCTGATCATGTACTTGAAATTTCGGCGACTCAGGCGGTCACCCACAAAGCAGCGCGTCTCCAGTTCGACCAGGTCATTCAGGTCCGCTGGCTCAGCCAACCGAATCTTCAGTACGCTCATACCCGCCGCTCTCTGTACACTCGTATAACCCTTATAGGATTAAATGGGAAAATTTGTTTGACTAGCCCGAATGGCGCATTGATTAATGGGCGCATTAGAATAATGTATGCACCAGGAATCTTTCGAAAAAATTGACCCAGGTCAGCTGACGTCAGCCCAGCGGAGCGCCTTCCAGAAACATCTGGCAGCGCCGCACCAGTCCACTCAACAATTGCATCACCTGATATAGGATAAGGTTTAAAGATACTCGATGAGTCGCCTAATTGTCGTCGTTGACCAGAAAAAAGACTGGACTGCCTACTACCCGACCGAAGACCTGCTGACGTTCCAGGAATACCTGGCGCTGCCGGAAGACGACAAGGAAAGTCGCACCCAGGTGATCAACCTGTGTAAAAGCTATCGCTATCTAAGTTACGGCTACTATTGTTCCCTGTTGGCGGAAGCACGCCATCATCACGTCATTCCGTCTGTGCGGACCCTCAACAACCTTCGTTCCAAGGCGCTCTACAGTCTGGACCTTGAAGATCTCAACAAAGCGCTGGATGGCATCTATCAGGCCAATCGCCGCACGGAAAAGCGGTTTTCCATCAAGATTCACTTCGGCACGACGCCGATTGAAGAGCTGAAGGAATGGGCACGCCAACTGTTTGAAGCCTTCCCTTCCCCAATCCTTGAGGTTCAGCTCAGCAAGCACGAAAACTGGTTGATTGACTCGATCAAGGCTGTCTCCCTCCATAACCTCAATGAGGAGGAGGAAACTACCTTTGCCAATTCGTTTGACGCATACAGCAAGAAAATCTGGCGCAAACCGCGTCTGAAAAAGAAGTACCGGTACGACCTGGCGATCTTGCACAATCCCAATGAAAAAATGGCCCCTAGTGATTCAACCGCGCTGAAAAAGTTCATCCGGGCCGGGCGCCAGCTCGGGATCGACGTGGATCTGATCGAAAAGAAAGACTACGTGCGGCTGGCTGAGTACGACGCCCTGTTCATTCGCGAAACCACCTCGCTCATGGACCACACCTTCCGCTTCGCCAAGAAAGCAGAATCGGAAAGCATGATTGTCCTGGATGACCCGACGTCGATCATGCGCTGCACCAACAAGATCTATCTTGCAGACTTGCTGCGCACCCACAAGATTAATTCGCCCAAGACGATCATCATCAGCCGTGATCAGAAAAACGCCGAAGAGGTCGTCGCCCGTGAAGTTGGCTTCCCGTCCGTGCTGAAGATCCCCGATGGCTCTTTCTCTCGCGGAATCCTGCGGGTGGAACAGGCCAGCGACTTTCAGGCCAAGGCCGATGAGCTATTCAAGCAGTCGGCGTTGTTACTGGTTCAGGAATACCTGTACACCGACTTCGACTGGCGCATCGGCATTCTCAATCACAAGGCCATCTTTGCCTGCCGTTACTACATGGCGAAGAACCATTGGCAAATCTACAACCACAGCTCCGGCAAAACTGTGGGCGGCGGCTTTGAAACCCTTCCCACCTATGAGGTGCCCAAGCGAATTCTGACCACGGCACTGGCCGCCGCCAAACACATTGGCGATGGGCTCTATGGGGTCGACCTCAAAGAAAAGGACGGAAAAGCCTATGTCATCGAGGTCAACGACAATCCCAACATTGATTCCGGTGTAGAAGACAAATATCTTGGCGATGAGCTCTATCGAGTCATCATGGAAGACTTCCTGCGACGCCTTGAGAAGAAGCGCACCGACTAATAATACGATTATCCAACCGATCCACTCAAACGGCGCGCTTGCCTGCGCGCTTTGATCCCACCTGTGCGGTAGCAGCAGCGCATGCCCAAGAAGTATAACGACGCGTATCTCAGCACGATCAAGAGTTTGTCAGACCGGATTGTCGAAGCCCAGAAGCCTATCCGCATTCTGGATGCGGTGAAGTGGGACAAGAACATCAAGGAAGCCTTTTTTTCGAGTAAGTTCAAGAAGCTTCCGGATATCGATCGGGACTACTACGCCAAACACTCGCCGCTTAGCTTCGATCCTGCCAGTAAAAGAGCAGAATTCCACGATATCGAGCGGGAAATCAGCCGCAAGATTGGTCAGCTCAACCCTTTAAGCCAGATCATGCGGCGTATCTGTCGGGAATATCAGATGGTGGTGCGCATGCTGGAAGCCCGCGGCACTCTGGAGTTCAGCGACATTTCCCAGGAGTTGTACGGTTCAGCATCGGAGGTCTTTCACGCCGGAGACCCCTCCCTGGCCGAACTCGGCAAAATGATGGAATCCACCCTTGCCAATCTCCTCCAGCAGCAGTCCATGCAGGAGCCAGCCAAGACCTTGTCGGCGCAGGCTGCGGTCGAGATTCTGAATGATCGCCTGAACCCAGTGTTTCCCGATGCCGGTATTCGGGTGATCCTTTCCGATGGTATTGCCGCCGATGCCGCGGCGGGCACCGATTACATCAAGATTAACAAGGACGCGATGTTCTCCCAGCAGGACATTGATGTGTTGGAAGTGCACGAGGGGTGGGTTCATCTGGGCACCACGCTCAACGGTATGGCTCAACCGTACTGCACGTTTCTGAGCAAAGGTCCGCCCTCGGTGACGGTGACCCAGGAAGGTCTTGCCGTGCTCACAGAAATTCTTACCCTGCGCTCCAGCCCAACCCGACTGAACAAGCTGATCAACCGGGTACGCGCCATCACGCTCGC
>CAYXVO010000093.1:5947-8810 GCA_964467875.1 uncultured Pseudomonadales bacterium
CATCCATCAGGCGCACGGTCTGCTGGAAATGCACCTTGGTATTTTTGCCCTGCTGGCACTGCTGCTCTATTACCGCGATTCGCTGCCCATTCTGGTCGCCGCCGGCGTTATTGCGGTGCACCACCTGCTGTTTAATTATCTGCAGGAACAGGGTCTGAGCGCAGACGAAACCTGGAGCCTGGTGTCGCGGGTTTTTCGCGGCAGTACACCGCACCTGCCACCCTTCACCAAGGACATCACGTATATCAAGGGATTTGTCCTGGGTTACAACTATCTGCGTCTGTCGTTTGCGCGCAGCAAAGTTGAGCAATTGCCGATGCTGTTCTGCGGCAAGCTCATGCTGGAGGATTTGCCCGTCTACACGGAGTTGGTTGAAGAAGGGATCGTCGTGCCGCCGCGCTTCGTCCCGCCGCACTTCCGCGACCTGAAAGGTCTGGGTGCCTGGATGAGCTTCTCACGGTTTATCGGCGGGCTCGATTTTAACCAGCTCGAAGCTGATTACAATCACCTGTTCTAACAGATTCAGGATCGAAACCAAGGGGACCGCTGAACTACAGATCGCAGAACAGGCGGCCGGTTAAGGAAAAAGCACCCGGCCGCCGTCTTGAGCTTACTTCAGGCTAGCGTAGTACGCCGCCAGGTTGGCAATGTCCGCGTCCGACAGAGCGGCCGCCTGCCCTTGCATGACCACCGCCTGACCGCCGTTACGTTCCTTGTTCTTATATGCTTTCAAGGAGCTGACCAAATATTGTTCATTTTGCCCGGCCAGATTTGGGTACATCGGAATTGCCGCAATTCCGTTTTGACCATGGCAGGCCGCACAAACCGCTGCCTTGGCCTTACCGGCCGCCGCATCGGCGGCAGTAGCCGGCATCGCTACGGCTGCTGCCGCAACAGTAACGGCCGCCATGGCTGCAATTTTAAGCATCTTCATAGAGTTACCTCTCATCTAGGTAGGATTTACAAATGTGTTATAGAGTTTTTTAAACTAGATTGTGTCACTTAAGATTGATCTAAAATGAATGTTTGAAATGTAATATACAACGCCGGTTACTGCAACCTGTCGCGTATACAAATCACCTCGCCACCGAGCGCCTGCTCAAAACCTCTACTCAGCCCTGCGCGTCTTTCAACCAACATAAACCGATTCCTATACGCATGCGAACGCTGGTATATAAGCCAACGCCTGTAAGTAAGCCAACACAGATACAGATCCAGCCCGCTTCCTTGGAAACGGAAGTAGCTGTCTCTATATTTCCTCTAGCCCCTAAGGCCTCACATGAGTTCAGACTTGCATCGGAAAACAACAAAGACAGGGACTACTTCATGCATAACCGCCCACCTGCACTGTTCAAGGTCGTCAAAGCCGGCGGATACCTCGCCCTCACGCTAATGATTGCGGCGATATTGTACGTTTCCGTCCTATCGGTCACGAACTGGACCGGCATCACCGTGTAAATGCCTCAATCACCGTGTAAATGCCTCAAACTCCACCGCCCAGAGAGTCTACTGCTAGCGGTGTACAAGGAATGAATGAGAGGACCCGGAAATGACCAGGCATCAGGCACGACTCTTCGCCATTGTCGCAACGGCAGCAACCGCGATCGCGTTCATCGGAATGACCATTCACAGCCATACGCGCTTTGACGATCTCACTAACGCGGAAAATATCACACCGGAAGTGCTGCGGGGCAAGGACGTTTGGCACGACTACAACTGCATCAACTGCCATACCCTGTTTGGCGAAGGGGCTTATTATGCGCCGGATCTGACCAAAATTACCGATCATCGCGGCATTCCCTATCTCACCGCATTCATGAAGGACCCGGGGAAGTTTTATTCCGAGGAGCGGCATCGGCGCGTCATGCCGGACATGGGCTTGTCGGACCAGGAAATCGCCGACGTGCTGGTCTTTCTGGAGTGGATCAGCAATGTCGACAACCAGGGCTGGCCGCCTCGTCCAATTCTGGTATCTGGTGCGGCGATTCCTGGCTCAGACACAGGGCGTGACGCCACCCCCGCACCGCCTTCGGACAATCCCGTTGCGCAAGGAGAAGCCTTGTTCCGAGCCACGCCACCCGGCTGCTTTGCCTGTCATTCGGTTGCGCCTGGCGTTGAACTTGCCGGACCAAGCCTGGCGGGGATTGCGGTCCAGGCAGAACAGCGACTGGGTAGCGCCGAATACAAAGGGAATGCTACAACCGTTGAAGAATACCTGCGCGAAGCCATCGTTGAACCCAGTGCCTACCTGGTGCCCGGTCCGATTTATTCCGCTAATGGCCAGTCTTTCATGCCCGATCATTACGGCAAGGAGTTATCCGAGGAACAGCTCGACCAGCTGGTTGCCTACCTAATGACATTGAAATAAGAATTAACTCAAGGAGGGGACACCACCATGCGCTACCGTTCGCAAATGGTCGCCTACTGGTACTTTGCTGTTGCGATGATCCTGTTCGGCTTGCAGTTGGTATTCGGGCTACTGGCCGCCGTGAAATATCTCGGACCTGACCCACTGCTCAACCTGCTGCCTTTCGACGTCGTAAAGATGATTCATACCAACTTGCTGATCGTGTGGGTGCTGACAGGTTTCATGGGCGCCACCTATTATCTGGTGCCGGAAGAGTCACGCACGGAGCTATACAGCGTAAAGCTAGCCTACTTCAACCTGGTGGTGTGGGTGATCATGGGCGTCACCGCGGTGATTGGCTACCTGTTCCGCTGGACCGCCGGCAACAAGCTACTGGAGCAACCGTTACCTCACAAGATCACCATCGTCATCGTGTTGCTGCTGTTTCTTTACAACATCCTGATGACCATACGCAAAAGCGGGCGCTGGACAACCACTGAGGGCGTGTTGCTGGGG
>CAYXVO010000094.1:0-8765 GCA_964467875.1 uncultured Pseudomonadales bacterium
AGAAACGGCCGGCGGGCGAGGCACGGTTGTATCCGCGCCGCGGCCGTTAGTGCCGGCGCCATTCGCCTGTCAGCAAACGACCTGGCCGTGAAGTCCATGCGCGATTCTGGCTAGTTTCCTAGCCGACTTCCTTCCCGGCCTATTGTCCTGTCCTACTCTTTCTTGCAAAGATCCATGGTCGTGCTGCTGTCATTGGACGTAATTCGTTCGCAGACGCTGGGACCGCTTGTACTCACTCTTCTCATGTTCGCACTTTGCGTCAAGTAGATCAGGCTGATTGGATCCGCCGCCAGGCTTTGCAGGGTAAACAGCAGGTGCCCATTCTGCGCGTGGCTCATCTCTCTGATCCGCCCGGCGGCTTCGGAAGAAACAGAGCCGGGCTTCAGGTTACGAGTTGAGGTTGCCGGGTCGCTTTGGCCGGCAGGGTCCGGATTGTCGGGGTTTGGATAGATATACAAAAGCGGGTTGACGAAGTAAGCCCGGTCGGTCACCCGAGATGTGGTGTCATCCGGGTCGGTCAGAGGCTTGGCCTGGAGCAGCAGGGCCCGGTCGCTAATGCCTCCTTCCCCATGGTTCTGGTAGAAGTACCACCGTGCGGCATCATAACTGTTGTAACTGACTAGTTTGCTCGCGCTTTCGTGCCAGACTGTGGCCTGAAAGCCGATGTCATCTTCTGCCAGCACTTCCGTGCTGAAGTACAGGTAATTGGCCGTCGCGTAGTAGAGCGGACCCTGGAGTCCAGGCGCGCTGCGCGGGATTGGATCATTCGCGACCACCAGGTCAGCCGAGTTGGCGGGATCCTTGGGGATGGCGAGCAGATCGGTAGTCGGATCCGTCCGGCCATAGAGCACGATATAAGTGGTGGTAAACACCGAGGTACTTTCAAAGGCCAGTGTGTCATAGGGAAACGTGCGATCGAAGGTGACTGAGCCGTCGTGCGCGATGCCCACCAGACGGTTACCATCCGTCAGGTAAACCCGGTCCTCATCGAGACGAATCTGGTCACTATCAAGAAGGGTGCTGGCTGTATACACCGGGGTGGGCAGGCTGTATCCCGGCTGGACCATTTCCGTGGTGTCGATCAGGTAAAGACTGCTGCCAACGATCAGGACGGCGCGACCACCATCGACGTATCGGACTGGTTGAACTGGCCCGTCCACCGGCCCCAGCAAGGTTTGCAGCAGATTGCCCTGGGTGTCGTAGAGTTCGAGCGGCTGACCGGATCCGGCGCGTAGAAAGCCCAGATGGCGCATCTCGCTGTCGAGTAGCGGTGTACCCTCATAAACCGCGGCATTGATGGCCTGGGCCGGTTCATTTGCCGTCGCGGTGAGCGGAATGGCCCAGAACTCGTCATCAGCGGTGCTGCATAGGCCGTCGGCACCGGCCAAGGCCGTCATAATGCCCGCGTTGGCGCGGGTGATGCCATGGAAGTAGGTTTTGCTCCGGTCCGGGCAGATCTTCCCGGTGAGGGTGCTCAAGCGGCGGACGGTTGCCTCATCGGGTGCCAGATACCAGAACTCGGACGCCGTGACGAGAACGCTATAAGCGGAGGTCACGGACCGGCTGCTGAGCGCGACCTTGGGGCGCAGTATTACCTGCGCGGTCGGAAATTCCATGGCGGTGGCGCCACTGCCAGAGACGGTGCCGGCCTGATAGGTGCGAATGGTTGGGGAGCTGTCCGCAGCCAGGACGTTATAGTCGTCGCCCTGGAAATACAGATAATTGACGGAGGGGTAATCTTCGATCAGGGAGTTGTCCGGATTGCCGGGCGGGGTTGGAATCGATGGCCCGCGGCCGTCATTGCTGGATCCGCCGCCACCGCAGCCCGCAAGCAGAACCCAAAGTGCGGCCGTAAGGCCCCTCAGCGTCGTTTTCATTTCAGACTTCATTTGCTATCGCCTGGTCACTGTTCTGACGTGATGATGGTCTGGCTTGGCGACCGCCCCGGGTTGATTACCGCTTATCCGGTCCCGCCCGCGCCACGCCTAGAATGATGGTTGATCAACTGTACAGGAAATCCAGTCACGATTTTTTGAACTAGCTGCAAATATTGCAATCTGGTTCA
The DNA here is from genome assembly GCA_964467875.1 of uncultured Pseudomonadales bacterium. Lineage (GTDB taxonomy): Bacteria > Pseudomonadota > Gammaproteobacteria > Pseudomonadales > Oleiphilaceae > JAEZAA01. The sequence continues at coordinate 2,066 of CAYXVO010000094.1, forward strand.
TAACTAGCGCCGCCAGAACTCCGGCGTAAACAGGATCAGCACCGTGAACACTTCCAGCCGGCCCAGGACCATGGCAAAGCTGAGCGTCCATTTGGCAACATCGTTGATCTCGCCAAAGTGGTAGGTCACGTCACCCAGGCCCGGGCCCAGATTGTTGATACAGGCGGCGACGGCGGTCCAGGCGGTGACCTGGTCGAGGCCCGTGGCGAGCAACACCAGCAGTAACAGCACGAACATGAACATGTAGATGGAGAAAAATCCCCAAACCGCCTCCAGTACACGATCAGGCACGGGACGCCGGCCCAGCTTGACCGGAACCACGGCGTTGGGATGGATCAGGCGGCGCATTTCCCGCAGCCCCTGCTTGAAGATGAGCAGCACGCGCATGACCTTCATGCCACCCCCGGTCGACCCGGCGCAGCCACCCATGAACGTCACCAGAAACAGCAAGAAGGGCAGCATCAGGGGCCATTGGGAAAAATCCGCGGTGGTGTAGCCGGTGGTGGTGGCAATGGAGACGACTTCGAAGATTCCCTTCAGCAGCGACTCAGGCAGGTTATAGGTATCGGTCAGTGCAAGAATCAGCACCGCCACCAGGCTTACCAGCGCCATCGTGCTGATAAAGAAAAGAAACTCCGGATCCCGGAAATACACCAGCAGACTTCGCTGGTGTAAGGCCAGGAAGTGGAGCGAGAAACTGACAGCGCCCAGCAGCATGAAAACGATGGTGATGAAGGTGATGACCGGGCTGTTATAGAACCCGATACTGGCGTCATGGGTTGAGAAGCCACCGGTGGCGACGGTGGAAAAGGCATGGCCGATGGCGTCGAACAGGTTCATGCCGGCGGCCCAATAGGCCAGCATGCAGGCGACCGTCAGGCTCAGATAGATGTACCAGAGCGCCTTGGCGGTTTCGGTGATCCGTGGCGTCAGCTTGGTGTCCTTGACCGGCCCGGGTGCTTCGGCCCGATAAAGCTGCATGCCCCCGATGCCGAGCATGGGCAGGACCGCCACCGCCAGCACGATGATCCCCATGCCGCCGAGCCAGTGCAATTGCTGGCGGTACCAGAGAATAGACGGGGGCAGTTGATCGATACCGGTGATGACGGTGCCACCGGTAGTGGTCAGGCCGGACACGGCCTCGAACACGGCGTCGGCCACAGAAAGATTCGGATCCTCGCTGAGCAGCAGGGGAATGGCACTGGCGAGGCAGAGCACGGTCCAGATCAGTACGGTGACGACGAAGCCATCCCGGGTTCGCAACTCCTTATGAACGTGACGGGTAGGAAACCAGAACACAACGCCCAGCAGGAGGATAATGCTAAAGCCGGCGGCGAACGGCTGCAGGTGCTGGTCCTGGTACAGGACCGACACCACCATGGGCGGAATCATGGTGCTGCTGAACAGCATCAGGAGAACGCCGAGGACTCGAAATGTAACCGCCATGCGCATAAGGCGTCCTACTACCCGTGCTAGAAGAAAGAGAGACCGACCTGGAACAGTTTTTCGACATCACTGATGTTGCGGCGGTTAACCAGGAACAAAATGACGTGATCGCCGGACTGCACCCGCAGGTGGTCATGGGCGATGAGGACTTCGCCTTGGCGCACGATGGCACCGATGGTGGTGTCATCCGGCAGCGGAATCTCATCAAGACGCTTGCCGATAACCTTGGAGGAGCGCTGGTCGCCATGGGCAATGGCCTCGATGGCCTCGGCCGCGCCCCGGCGTAATGCATGCACGTTGACCACATCGCCCCGCCGGACGTGGGTCAGGAGGCTGCCGATGGTGGTTTGCTGGGGCGAAATCGCCACATCGATTTCCCCACCCTGGATCAGATCCACGTAGTTGGGGTTATTGATCAGGGTCATGACCTTGCGCACGCCCAGCCGCTTGGCGAGCATCGACGCCATGATGTTGGCTTCATCGTCATTGGTGACGGCACAGAAGACATCGGTGTCCTCGATGTTCTCTTCCAGCAGCAGGTCCTTGTCGGCGGCATTGCCCTGCAGCACGATGGTCTTGTTGAGAACCTCGGACAGATGCACGCAGCGTTCGTGGGTGTGGTCGATCAGCTTGACGTGATAGCGGTCTTCCAGTTCGACCGCTAAGCGGTGACCGATGTTGCCGCCACCGGCGATCATCACCCGTTTGTAGGGCTTCTCCAGCGGCTGCAGCTCGCTCATGATGTTGCGGATATGATTGCGCCCAGCGATGAAAAACACCTCGTCGCCGTCTTCGATGACGGTGTTGCCCTGGGGGAGAATGGGGCGGTCCTTGCGGTAGATGGCGGCGACCCGGGTGTCGATATGGGGCAGATGCTGGCGCAGATAAGCCAGCTCACGGCCCACCAGCGGGCCACCGGCTACCGCCTTCAGGGCTACCAGGCGCACCAGACCCTCGGAAAAATCCAGTACCTGCAGCGCGCCGGGGTTCTCGATCAGACGGGTGATGTACTGGGTAACCACCTGTTCGGGACTGATCAGGACATCGATGGGAAAGGCTTCCGTGCTGAACAGGCCTTTCTTGCTGAGATACGCCGGTGCCCGCACGCGGCTGATCTTGGTGGGAGTCTTGAACAGGGTATAGGCGACCTGGCAGGCGACCATGTTGACTTCGTCGCTGTTGGTCACCGCGATCAGCATGTCGGCATCGTCGGCGCCAGCCTGGCGCAACACATTCGGGTAGGAAGCCCGGCCCTGCACGGTGCGGATGTCGAGACGGTCCTGCAGGGCGCGTAAACGGTTGGCGTCGAGATCCACCACCGTGATGTCGTTTGCTTCACTGGCGAGATTCTCGGCAAGGGTGCCTCCAACCTGACCCGCGCCCAGGATAATGATCTTCATGAAGCTCCTTGTATCGCCCAGCGTCTGTTCTTACAGCGACAGCGTCTGTTTTGACCGTATGGGTTCTTACAGCTTTTGTTCTTACTGCTTTCGCAGACGGGCATAGAAAAATCCGTCATGACCCTGTGGTGCAGGCAACAACTGGCGACCGGCCACGCAGGGCTGGCCCCAGGGAACCTCCAGGGGATCATGGCGGGCGTCCGGCTGCTCCGTGACAAAGCGCTCAATTATACGGGCATTTTCTTGCGGGAGAACAGAACAGGTGGCGTAGAGCAGAACCCCGCCCGGCTCGAGCAGTTGCCAGCATTGCTGCAACAGGAGCCATTGGGTGTCCGCCAGGGCGGCGATATCGGCATCACGTCGCAGCAGCTTGATGTCGGGGTGGCGGCGGATCACACCCGTGGCGCTGCAGGGAACGTCGAGCAGGATGCGGTCGAAGCGGCGCCCATCCCACCAGCTCTGGTCATGGGCCAGGTCGGCGGCCCGCAGGGTTGCCTGCAGGGAGAGTCGGTCCAGGTTCTCCCGCACCCGGGTCAGGCGTGCCGGATCCAGGTCCACGGCCCAGACCTCGGCCAGCGCCGGTTCGGTTTCCAGCACCGCACAGGTTTTGCCGCCCGGAGCGGCGCAGGCATCCAGCACCCGTTGGCCCGGCGCCAGCTGAAGAAGGTCCGCGCACAGCTGGGCGGCTTCGTCCTGGACGCTGCACAGACCGTCGGTGAAGCCAGGAATCGCCTGTACATCCATCGGCTGGGCCAGTTGCACGCCAATCCGACTGAATGGGGTTGGCTGGGCAGCAATGCCCGCCTGTTCCAGTTGCTCGAGAAATGCCTGTCGGGAGATGCGCTGTTGATTCACGCGCAGGGTCATGGGGCCACGGCCGTTGTTGGCTTCAGCAACGGCCTGCCAGTCCTCGGGCCAGGCCTGGCGAATCCGTTTCAGCAGCCAGTTGGGATGGCTAAAGCGGGCCGCGTCGCTGCGGTCGGCCTGGGCCAGCAACGCATCGCGCTGGCGCAGGAAATTGCGTAACACGCCATTGGTCAGCCCGCCCGCCCAGGGCTTGCCCAGGCGCTTGGCGGCGTCCACGGTTTCATGGATCGCGGCGTGGGCGGGCGTGTCCAGATAGATCAGCTGATACAGGCCCACCAGCAACAGGCACTGCACATCCTGATCCTTGGGCTTCAAGGGGGTCTTGAGCAGTGTCTGGGTGATCGCCTGCAGGCGCGGCTGAAAACGGCAGACGCCAAAGCAGAGTTCCTGCAGCAAGCCGCGATCGCGGGGATGCACCCGTGCGGCCAGCGCCGGCATCAGGGTGCCCAGGGACTCGCCGTGCAAGACCCGTTGCAGGGCCTGCGCCGCCAACACCCGGGGTGATTGACCGGGGCCGCTTGCGGAACTAGAACCCTTGGTGTGACTGGGGGCGTTAGTCATGGGGATTGTCCAGGCAGCTGCCCATCTCGAGATAGGCCTTGCCACCATTGATGAAGTCCGCCACCGACATGGCGCGGGTACCCGGCAATTGCAGTTCAGTGATACACAGGGCGTTTTCGCCGCAGGCGACCAGAATGCCGTTACGGTCGCGCTGTAGCACCGTACCCGGTGTGACGTTTACCGTCTGCTCGACCACGCTGGCCTGCCAGAGACGGATCCGCTCGTCCCGCTCGACGGCAAATGCCACCGGCCAGGGATTAAAGGCCCGGATCCGCCGCTCGATGTCGGCGGCCGGCGCACGCCAGTCGATCCAGGCTTCGTCTTTATCCAGCTTATGGGCATAAGTCGCCAGGCTGTCATCTTGCGGGGTTGCCCGGGACTGCTGCGCGGGCAGATCGTCCAGGCTTGCCAGCAGCGCCTGCGCGCCCAGAACCGCAAGCCGGTCATGCAGGCTGCCGCCGGTGTCGGTGGGCGCAATGGGCGTGGTGACTACGTTGAGCATGGCGCCCGTATCCAGTCCCAGGTCCATTTGCATGATGGTAATCCCGGTTTCCCCGTCGCCGGCGGCAATGGCACGCTGAATCGGCGCGGCGCCTCGCCAGCGCGGCAGCACCGAGGCGTGCACGTTGATGCAACCCAGGCGCGGCATGTCCAGAACCACTTGCGGCAGGATCAGACCATAGGCGGCCACGATCATCAGATCTGCGTCCAGTGCCCGCAGTTCGGCCTGGGCCTCTGGATCCTTCAGGCTGAGCGGCTGTTTGACTGGCAGGCCATGCTGCTCGGCCAATTGCTTGACGGGACTTGGCTGGAGCTTACGCCCGCGACCGGCCGGTCGATCGGGCTGGGTATAGACCGCGATCACCTGATGGTCGGTTTGCTCCACTATGGCTTGCAGACTGGCGGCAGCGAACTCGGGGGTGCCGGCAAAAACAATTTTCAGGGGGCCTGACATGCTAGGGGTCAACTTGGAGAGTGTCGGAATGCAGCACGCGTCTAGCGGCCGCCTGGGATATCTAGGCGCGAATTACTAAGCCTGAATTCTCGGCCGAATTACCAGGCCTGAAGTACTAGGCGCGGGCGCGGTGCTGCTTTTCCAGCTTCTGACGAATGCGGGTCCGCTTCATATTGCTCAGGTAGTCCACGAACAGCTTGCCATTCAGGTGGTCCAGCTCGTGCTGGATACAAACCGCCAGCAGGCCGTGCGCCTCGAGCTCGAACGGCTCGCCATTGCGATCCAGGGCTTTGATCAGGACATGTTCGATGCGGGTGACGTTTTCATAGAAGCCGGGCACGGACAGACAACCTTCCTGCATTTCCTGGGGCTCGCCATCCAGCACCGTGACTTCCGGGTTGATAAAGACCAGCGCGCCGCTCTTATCCTCGGAGACGTCGATCACAACGATCCGCTTGTGGACGTTGACCTGGGTCGCAGCCAAGCCGATCCCCGGCGCTGCGTACATGGTCTCGAACATGTCGTCGACCAGTTGACGGATTGAATCATCCACGACCTTGACCGGCTCGGCGATCTTGCGTAGGCGCGGATCGGGAAATTCGAGAATTTGCAGCTTACTCATAGGGACCGTTTGTTCAATTTTGCTATCTGGTTCAAGTTGCCCGCTTCTTTTCTGCCAGGCAACTACTATTATTCCGCACAGCGACTATTATTCATTACAGCGTCTACTATTCTAAAGGTTAACTATTCTAATAGTTATCGGGTGTGGGGAGTAGTACAAAATTTCCACAATCTCGTCGCGGTCCTGCTTGATTCCTCAAGTTGCGCTCCGGGTCGAGACGTGGAAGTATGGCCGCGCTTACCACCCGTCCCGTTTTTTCCATTGCCGTGATGCCTAATGGTTTCGCGGCGGTCCCACATTAAGTTAAGGGAACGTAACCATGAGGAAACTGTTGTCCACTGTTTCTTTATTTTTTGCCCTCAGTCTCCAGGTGGTGGCGGCTCAGCCTGATTTCAAGCCCGATCGTCCAGACCGCTATACGGTCGTCAAGGGCGATACCCTCTGGGATATTTCTGGTCGGTTCCTTGAGAGTCCCTGGTTGTGGCCTGAGATCTGGCACGTCAATCCGCAGATTGACAATCCGCACCTGATTTTCCCGGGTGATATCATCGGGCTGGTCTATATCGACGGCAAGCCCCGGGTGACAACCCTGACCCGCACGGTCAAGCTGTCTCCCAATGGTGTGACCAAGCTGGAGCCGAAGATTCGCGCGACGCCGCTGGCAAGCGCCATTCCGGCCATCCCGCTGGATGCCATCAGCAGTTTCCTGACCGAAAGCCGGATTGTCACACCAGAGGAGCTGGAAGCCGCGCCTTACATCCTGGAAGGCAAGGATGGACGTCTGGTCACCGGTGCCGGTGATACCGTCTATGCCCGTGGCGACGCGGCGGGGCATGAAGTGTTCGGCAT